>JASLXI010000009.1:244-11242 GCA_030740415.1 Dehalococcoidia bacterium | reverse complement strand
GCAGAATATCCTCAATGGCATCGGCAAAGCCAATGTCCAACATCTCATCGGCCTCGTCCAGGATCGCTATATTCACCGTGCGCAGGTTGAGGGTTCCTCGCCCCAGATGGTCAAGCATCCGGCCTGGTGTTCCAACTACAATGTGGGCACCGCGTCTCAGGTCTCGTATCTGACGGTCTATATTCTGACCGCCGTAGATCGCCACAACGCTGATGCCTCGGTTCTTCCCAATCTTACACAACTCTGCGGTGACTTGGACTGCTAACTCTCTGGTGGGCGTAAGCACCAACCCCTGCACTAGAGCTTTGTTGGTGTCTACGGATTCAGCTAGGGGTATCCCGAAGGCTGCGGTCTTGCCAGTTCCCGTCTGCGCCTGGCCTACAACATCTCTGCCGCTTAGTAAAGTAGGGATGACCCTGTCCTGGATGGGTGTTGGGCCGTCGTAGCCCATTCCCTGCAGAGCAGCACCAATAGGCTCAGAAACGTCAAGGTCGCCAAATTTACTGTTGCGGGGAAGCGGTCCAGAGCGGGAGATGTGGGGCCCTGCGGATTCGTTCCTGCGGGAAAAGCCGCGGAAGCGGCGGGGAGGCTGTTTTACGTGGCTGTTTGTATGCGAACCATTATTTGGTGTGGAGTATGACGTAGCTATGAGGGTATACCTTCTTCATATTATTGGTGGCACGGCCAGGGGATTGCATGGGGAAGGGGCACCTACAAGGGGGCACTCACCCTATTCAAAATCAAGAACCGCAATGTCACTGGGGTGGATTATACCACACAATTGGACTAATAGCTACCGAAAGGCGGGATCACTCCCCGTGGCACCTCTTGTACTTCTTGCCGCTTCCACATGGGCACTTGTCGTTTCGGCCAACCTTCCCATGTTGCCGTAGTATGAAACGCTTTTCCTCACAGCTCGCACAGGTACATGCCGGAGGGTGCTTCGCGTACCAAGTGGGTCTTACCACCGGTAAATCGCTTTCGTACTATTAATTATTGCTTGCATGAGTCTGCTACTCAGCATATCAATTAAGTCGGCCTGATCAAACGTTACTTGAGTATAGTCACTTGGTCCATAGTATATGTCCCGGTTCGCGGAGATAACACCCGCACCTACAGCATCCATTGCTGCTCCTGACGCCAGATCGAAATCTGGATCGCCAAGTATGACGGTGGGCGAAAGGGCAACAATTTCCGTGTCAAAACTGGATGATCTTTCGATGCTGTATTCTATGTCGAAGAGAGAGTCGACTGAGAAGCCATCAATACCGCCGTACCCTATATTTGGGACGAACGAAATATCGGAAGAATGAGTTAACAACGAAATTGCCATCGTCCGAGATCCCTTTTATAATTGCCTCTCCACTCCTGGACCTGCCCTCTGCTCCCGATCCGATGTCGATCATGAGGTCTATGTGAGCCTAGCCCTTTGATACCGAAACAACCTGAACACTCGGCTGGAACGCCATAAGTGCCACAGCGGACATCACTGCTATCAGACTCACCAGTAAAACAAGTCCTGCTTTCTTCGTATCACCTCTCCTCATGGAATTACTCTGGCCGCGCTGGAGAACGCGCAGCCTATGGTGGCAAGTGATAGCATGCACCGGTCCGTGGTATGTCAACTAACTCACCGCCATATGTACCTGTACTCCACTGGGTGCCAGATAATTCTGTTGTACACAACTCCCTCTGGATCCAGGATACGCACTATAACGTCCCAATTGGAACTAAGCAATGGTCAGCCGCGGCAAGGACTTCCTGAAGAAGCTTGATACTGCCTTCTGACTTCAAGTGATACTGTTGGCAACGGCAGGTGCGTGGGTGCAGGCTGCCCGTTGGGTAGACCCCCCCCCTCTTACTCCATTTGTCTTTCTGGCAGTGCTAATTGCTAACTGACTGGTCAGTTCAAAGGACTATTGCTTTGTCCGTCAGTGATATGGTGGCGTTGGTCTAACAGCCACGGAGGAGCTGCACCTGATGAGGGCCTGGCTCGGTATTAAGAGGGAGATTACGGCCCAGATGAGACGGGTCAGGGGCTCAAGTGATTCTGTGAATCATCGGCGCGATCGGGACACAGACGCAAAGATCGACGGTAGCCGAGGGGGGGGGTGTGCTTGAGATAAGAGTCCAGTTGGCCTACTGTAGTCCGCATAGGAAATTCTCCTGCCATGTCTTATGATTGAACTCGTGAAGGCAACACCTACAAAAGCGCGTTGGTATCAACTCCTGCTCCTGTTGCCAATGGCCTGTATCGCCTCGGCCTGTGGAATGGTTGGACACATGGGCCGCGTGGTGTCCCGCCCGACAGTGACTCCAGCGCCCACGGTAACCCCGGGAGGCTCGACCACGGTGAGCTATCGCGAAGACGTAGCCACACCGATCCTCAAGAAGAACTGCGACTCATGCCACGGGGGCCAGATAGGCCTCTACGTGGACTCCTAGGGGACCCTGATGGCCTGCGGATTCTAGGGCAAGGTAAGATAATTCCTGGAGATCCGTCGAAAAACGCCCTGATGCAACGTGTTAAGGGAGAGGTACAGCCGCGAATGCCCCTGAATAGGCTGGCTGTGTCCGGAGAAGAGATCGCACTCATCGAGACCTGGATGCGGGAGGGCGCAGCCAATAACTGAGCCCTCCATAAACGAGGATTGACTATCTCTCGGTCGTGGCTTATTATGCCCGTGTCCGTCGGTCTCGAGTGAGTAGGTCAGCGTAAGGGCTGATGACGGCCTTGGCTGATCTGAGTAGATAGCTTGACTAACCTATGGGATTGCTCTTCGGATATGTCGGAGGGTGATGGGTCATAGGCACAGAATGACTGCATTGGGAACTGGTAAGCCGGTTCCAATCGTACGTGCAGATACAGTTCAGGTGAGGTAGATCTTGCCTGCTATCTATGGGCAGCGTTCCCTGGAAAGCATGCAAGTAGGTAGTGCGATAGTTTGCTGAGGATCGACTACTCTGGCAACATCGTCATGGATATAATGCGCGGACTCTGGGAGTGAGGCGTACGATACTAGAATAAGAGGTGACACATGTCGAAGCTTATCCCTGTACCTGATGATTTGAGCAAGCCCTTTTGGGAGGCCATCAATGAGAAACGACTAACGGTGCAGAACTGCACCAACTGCAACACATTGCAATACCCACCGCGGCAGGCGTGCCAGCATTGCAGCTCCGACAAGTATGAGTGGAAAGAAGTCGAGGGAAAGGGCCACATACTGTCATTTTTTGTCACATATGATGGCAGGTACCAGCGCCGCATACCAGACCAGCCCTACAACGTGGCCGTCGTGAGCCTGGACGAGGACCCTGGCATTAACTTCTATGCTAACCTTGAAGGGGTTCCTGTCAGACAGGTCCCCATAGGGGCAGCGGTGGAGGTGGTATTTGAGGAGGTTTCGCCTGGCCAGCTTATCCACGATTGGAAGTTGGTATAGTAGCTGACCATTCAACAGGATTGCAAAATCCTTGCACCTTGCACAAGAAGGAGTGAACAATGACGACAGAATACACTGGATGGAGAAGAGATAAAGAGGGATTGGGACTCTGGGACGGTCAGGGTAAGGTCGCGATTGTCGGATGGGGCAACTCTCCGGTCGACCGGCGCTGGGACGGAGTCTCAATGGACAAGACCTACGGTGCCTACGGCATGATGGCGATCCAGCAGGCCCTAGACGACGCTGGCGTGAAGCCGGAAGAAGTCGATGGAATGTTTGTCTGCCCCGAGACCGGAGCAGGAGCCACTGGCGGTGCTTCGGCGGACTGGGGACCATCCCGCGAGTATTTTGCGCCCCCTTACGATTCTGAGTGGGGCCTTAGCCGGCTGAATGCAAAGTGGATAATAGACAATATGCCTGGGTTTACCAACGTCAAGTTTGCCCCAGACAACGTGCCGGCCATCGGCGAGCAGATGGGCATGGTTTCCCAGGCTGTTGCCGACGGTCATTGTGAGACCGCACTGCTGGTCTATGGTATGAATAACTTCGAGGGGAGGTATCGCCACGGAGGAGACAACGCCTCAGATTACGCCCCCGGCAATAGGCAGTGGAATGCCCCATGGAGTTCAGGGGACGGGTTACAGCTCACCGGCGCCATCACAATCCAGCAGTACTGCGCCCGGTATGGCGTGGACTGGGATGAGCTAATGGCCCCCGTCATCATAAACGAGCACAGGAACGGCCTCATGCACGATTGGGGTTTCTACTCTCTACATGGTGCCTCAGGGCTTAATTTCGAAGACTATGCGAACGCTCGGCCTGTCCTCTGGCCCTGCAGGATTTGGGACTGTGACCGGCCGGTCAATGCAGTTGGTGCTTTCCTCTTCACTACCCCTGAGCGAGCCAAGGACATGAGGCAGAAGCCCATATATGTCCTCAATCACAACGGCGGACAGGGTGGAACGGTGCGAAGTAGCCAAGAAACCCTCGACGAATCAGAGGCGGGTAGGGCTCAGGTAGCCCGAATGGCCTACGAGGGCTCTGGACTCCATGCGGACGAAGTCGACGTTTTTAATCCCTATGATGGCTACTCCTTCTTCCTTCCGTTGACCTTGGAGGGCTTTGGGTGGCACGGAGTGGGTAAGGGAGATTCGAAAGACTTCTTCAACGGTGACATCTCTGTTGAGGGACCCCACCCCTTCACCTCCGGCGGTGGGAACTTGGGTGTCGGACGTACTCGCACAGCCATGTACATCGATAGTATAGAGCAGCTTCGGGGAACGGCCGGCAAGCGGCAGGTCAACATCAAGGCTGAGACGTCCATTTGTGCCTTTGCTCCAGCTCGAAGTGCTGCCTACCTCTGCCTTTCTAGCGTACTGCCCTGAAGACCCCGTTTCAGGACGTTGCAGCGGGTCTGTTCTTAGTCAGAGCAGGCCCGCTGGCGCGTGATGACCTGCTTCAGCGTGGCCGTCATGTCCGCACGGATCTACTGAAGCTCAAAGAAACGGATTTGAGGCTTCGCTTAGCATACCGTGCTACGTGTATGCCCTCAAGTCCAGTCGACCCTTGACAAACAAAACGCTCCCAACGTACCATGCCCGTTAGTGCGCTTGTGTGCCAGCTACCTATGGACAGGTGCCTGACGCGAGGCCCGTATAGGTCCGAGCGTGGCGTGAAAGGAGAGGGCCGTACTTGAGGATTCTTTTAAGTTTTGACATAGACGGTACCTTGGAAACGGGTGACCCGCCAGGGCCTATAAGCCTGGATATGGTCAGGTACGCTCAGGAGCTAGGTTGCATCATAGGCAGTGCGTCTGATCGCTCTATCTCCTCGCAGACGGCAATGTGGGAGAGAAACAATATTGTTGTGGACTTCGTCTCTAACAAGCATGTGTTGATCGATATAAAGCAACGGTTTGAGGCCGATTATTATCTGCACATGGGTGACAGAGAGTTGGACCGCCAGTTCGCTCTTGAGGCTGAATTCGAGTTCATGTGGATGGATGAAGCTGCCTCCCAACCCTGGATTGCCATGCAGAACGGGAGCATCACAGAAGCCCCGGAGGGGAACGCCGAGACTGGCGCTTCTAGGGTCGTAATAACATCTGCACAGCCCCAGAGTGTAGGTGTGCCCGCCCAAGCTCCAGCAATCCGACCTACGCAGTTCTCCACGGCCGATTGCGTGGGAACTGACAAGAATCCTGGTTGGTGTGATACCCACCATAGGCCCTTTCCGGAATGCAAAAGATACGAGGCTGGTATGGGATTGCCACAAAAGGTGCCAGATGGCCTGGACTGAGCAGGTTCACGGCGACTCTTTGGGGATGAACCTAAGATTAAATTGACATGGAATTAACGGTCTGCTAGACTTCAACCAAGGTGTTTGTGCAATACTTTTCAATAAAGTGCTCCTCTATCGGAGGACCATAGGGGCAGAATAAATCTGCTAGAGTGTAGTGCGCCCCTTCAATGAAGATTGAAAGAGGCGCTTTTCTTTTGTCCCGTTTTTTTCCTGCAACAACCGAATTCAAATGGACGACTAATGGAACTGCAACCGATTATTATATCCGCCGGACTAGCCATCGGAGTTCTCATCGGGTTTACCGGTATGGGTGGTGGTGGTGCTTTGATGACCCCCTTCCTAATTCTCACGAGGGTCCGACCCTCCGTCGCTGTAGGGACTGATTTTCCCCAGATGATGTTCACCAAGTTCTTCGGGACCTGGCAGCATCATCACTGGGGTTCGGTGAACTATCGCTTGGTCTTGCCTATAATCAGTGGAAGCCTCCAGGGAGCGTTCCTTGGGGTGGTGCTGCTGGTAGTCCTTCGAGATAACCTCGGCGTATCAATGGATGTTTTTCTGACAGGCGTGCTGGGAGGAATACTTACCCTGGTGGGGATTGTCCTTCTCTTTCGTCTGCTCCTACGCAGATGGTTGCCACATCGGCTGGAATCGTGGGAAGGGCTGTCTCTGGATGGGAAAGGTTCTTTACTGCTCACGGGATTGGGTGTGTCTGTAGGTCTGGTAATGGGTATCACGTCGGTGGGCTACGGCACCCTACTCATAGTCATACTAACCGTCCTGTTTCGCGTATTCATGCGCACCATTATGGGTACAAATGTTCCCCATTCGGCCATTTTCACCTCGGGGGCTGGTACAATGCACCTCGGATTTGGTAATGTAGGCTTAGTTTTAGCGGCGAATACCCTTGTCGGCTCTATTCCAGGCGTAGTTATGGGAAGTCGTCTTACAGCACAAGTCCCAGAAAGGGGACTCAGGGCAGTGGTTGCCCTCGCATTGATGGTCGTGGGACTGAAATTGCCCTAGCAGGAGGAACAAGTTGTTAGATCAGGCACATGAATTGACGGTGGAAGACATAGACATAATAAACCAGGACTTGGAGGACAAGTCGCCCCAAGAGATCCTGGCTTGGGCTTTTGAGAAGTTTGCTCCTGACATCGTGACGGCGTGCAGCTTCGGTGGTGGTTCAGGCATGGTGCTGGTGGATATGGCGGCGCAGATATATCCTGATCTGAAGGTATTCTACCTGGATACCGACCTGCTCTTTCCCGAGACCTATGCCCTGCGTGACCAGGTGGCCCGGCGATACAATATCTCTCCCGTGGCATTCAAGTCCCTTATCACCCTGGATGAACAGGCTGCCAAATATGGCGACGCCCTGTGGAGCCGTGACCCGGACCTCTGCTGTGACCTGCGGAAAGTTGAACCAAACCAACGTGCCCTGAAGGGAGAAAAAGCTTGGATATCCGGTCTGCGCCGCGACCAGTCTCCCACCCGACGGGACATGCAGATAGTAGCTTGGGACACACAGTTCAACCTGATAAAGTTGGCTCCTCTAGTCGCCTGGACTGAGGCACAGGTAATGGACTACGTCCACGAGCACAATGTCCCGTACAATTCTCTCTACGACCAGGGTTATCTCAGCATCGGGTGCATCCACTGCACCCGTGCCGTCAAACTGGGAGAGGACCCCAGGGCAGGCCGATGGGCCGGTACTGACAAAATCGAGTGCGGCATCCACCTGCCTGGAATGGATATCGACGACCCAGTCGAGCAGGAGACCGCCGGAGGTGCGAAATAATGACGCAGGCTAATACCGACCCCCAGGGTAGAGGTTTCACACTGTGGTTTACTGGGCTCTCGGGCGCGGGCAAGAGCACCATTGCCGAGAAGGTATACCAACATCTTCAAGAGGCGGGAAGAAGGGTGGAGATACTGGACGGTGACGTTGTACGCACCAACCTGAGCAAAGGCCTGGGGTTTAGTAAAGATGATCGGGACACCAACATACGGCGTATAGGGTTTGTAAGCAAACTCTTGAGTCGCAACGGGATTGTCGCCATCGTTGCCGCCATTTCACCCTACAGAGAGGTGCGCGATGAAGTGCGCGAGGACATAGGCGATTTTGTGGAGGTATTTGTGGAGTGTTCCTTGGAAGAGCTGACACGCCGCGACGTTAAGGGCCTGTATGAAAAGGCCATTCGCGGAGAGATACAGAACTTCACCGGCGTGTCAGACCCCTATGAGGAACCGCTGAACCCGGAGGTGGTGGTAAACTCCCAGCATGAAAGCGTGGAAGAGAGCGTCGCCAAAGTGATGGCCAAACTCCACGATGCAGGGTATCTGTCCGCCGACATGGTGGGCACGGGGAGAAACGCATGACCGCCCAAGCAAAGGATGATATGAAACTGATACCTCCCCACGGAGGGATCCTGGTCAATGGATATGTCGAAAAAGCGCAGGCCGAGGCCCTCAGGGAAGAGGCCAAGTCCCTTTCCAGCGTACCGATCAACCCAAGACAGCTTTCTGATGCCCACATGATAGTCCAGGGGGCTTTCAGCCCCTTACAGGGCTTCATGAACCATGAGGACTACAACTCTGTAGTCAAGGATATGCACCTGGCTAGCGGCTATCCTTGGCCCCTCCCCGTAACTTTGGCCGTGGACTCCCACCAGGCCTCTGAACTCAAGGAGGGCAAGCAGGTGGCCCTCACAGAAGATGGGGGAGAGATCGCGGGAGTTCTTTTGCTGGATGGCAAGTTCCGACGCGAAAAAGAAGAAGAGGCCCAGGCCATCTATCGTACCACTGAGGAACAGCATCCCGGCGTGGCCAACCTGTACCGGGATGGAGACGTGCTGCTGTCCGGAAAGGTGACCCTGTTTCAGGAGCGCCCGGTTCTTGAGGACGGCATTGATTCCCACTACCGCACTCCGGCTCAGACCCGTGAAGCCATATCAAAACTCGGATGGAGCACCGTGGTGGGTTTTCAGACCCGAAACCCCGTGCATCGTGCCCACGAGTACATTCAGAAGTGCGCTCTGGAGGCGGTGGATGGCCTTTTGCTTCATCCCCTGGTAGGGGAGACCAAGGACGACGACATTCCCGCATCGGTGCGCATGCGCTGCTATGAGGCGCTGCTGGACCAGTATTACGCTCCGGGGCGGGTGCTTCTCTCCGTGTTGCCCGCCTTCATGCGTTACGCGGGTCCCAGAGAGGCCATCTTCCACGCCCTGGTGCGCAAGAACTACGGCTGCACCCACTTCATAATCGGGCGTGATCACGCGGGCGTCGGACAATACTACGGGCCCTACGATGCTCAGCACATCTTCAAGGAGTTCGAGCCAAAAGCCCTGGGGATAACCCCTTTGTTCTTCGAAAACTCCTTCTACTGTCGCCGCTGTCAGGGGATGGCCACTGAGAAGACGTGCCCCCATGTCGGCGGTGATAGAGTGAGCCTCAGCGGTACACAGGTGCGGGAAATGCTGGCCCGGGGAGAGATGCCACCGGTGGAGTTTACCCGTCCGGAAGTGGCCCAGGTGCTCATGGAGTCCACCAAGGTCAGCTAAGTCTGGTTGATAGCCCCCTCTTTAGATACCATGTCCGTAAGCCGAAGAAGGGCCCAGGAGTACGCCGATAAGCTGCTGGAGTCACCCTCAGCACGCATAGAGGTGACGTTGAAGAGATGGAAGAACGGCGTCACTCTACTCCACAGACGCAGGGCGATAGCAAGATGCCACGCTTCTAGGGTGGGCACGTGGATCGCAGCCTTTATGGCCCAGTCCCTGGGGACCGACCTTCCCTCAGTTGGGGAAGCCGTCACCGTCCAGGTATCCTCCGGCACACTCTGGCGCGCTGTGGGCATTTCCAGCCTCGATCTGCGAAAGAAAGAGGCACGCATGCTGCTGGGCAGATTGCTCAATGAGGCTGCGACGCAGAGGGCGCCTGGGATCGGCACAGAGTCACACTAGGTTCATCGATAGCTTCGTGAATGATGGTGGATGAAGAGGCTAATCGCTTAACGGGACATTAGTAGATGCTTTCTCAAGGCGGAGCGAACGGCCAATCACGTATCCTCCCACCAGTGCTCCCAGCGACCCCAGCACCGCAGTGTAGCCCAGCATGACAATGCCGATGACAGTCAAGATGTCGCTCTCCACCCAAGAGTTCAGGGATGGGGCCAGTTTGTCCACTGCCAGAACTGCCACCAGGGTTATGCCAAGAAAAGCCCCACCGGGACGCCGATGCTCACTGCCTGACCAGGCTCGGCCCAGTGTTTGCTCCCGGCGAACCACCCGCCGATAAGCAGGCCAAGAGACCCCGAGACGAAGTGTACCAGAGGTGGTAGCGGGTACACCAAGCTTATCCCGAACCCCATCAACGCGTGTTTAAGCATCTCTCACACAATTCACGAAGATCACAAGAACTCCTTCACCTTTTGGGCCAAGGTGCGGGTCATGCCGGGGACTGCCGCCAAGTCCTCCAACGACGCCTCCCTTACACCCCTCACAGACCCGAACCTGCGTATCAGCATACGCCCGCGCTTGGGTCCAATCCCCGGCACCAGGTCCATGGCCGACTGCATACCTTTCTTGGTGCGGCTCCTCTGGTGGTAGGTGACGGCAAAGCGGTGTGCCTCGTCCCGCAGACGCTGCACTAAAAACAGGGCAGGGGAGCTGCGGGGCAGCATGATGGACTCCGGCGTGCCCCGGACGAATATCTCTTCCTCTTGCTTTGCAAGGCTGGCCAGCGGGACGTTATCTATGCCAAGCTCAAGGAATACCTCCACCACCGCGTTCAGGTGCCCCTTGCCGCCATCGATTAGTACCAGGTCTGGAATAAGCCCCCAGGATTGCCCTTGTTCCCGGCCTTCTTCTGAAGGACTCTCGTCATCTGCCGCTTTGCCTTTGCCCTCGGCATGGCCTAGGCGTTCAAAGCGACGGCGCAGCATCTCCTGCATCATGGAATAGTCGTCGATGCCCTCCACAGTCTTTATCTTGAAACGGCGGTAGTGGGACGATCGGGCCTGGCCGTCCTCGAAGACCACCATGCTTCCCACAGGGGTAGTACCCTGGATGTTGGATATATCGTAGCACTCCATGCGCCGGGGTAACCTGGGCAGGTTCAGCCGCTCCTGTATCTCCTCCATCGCCGATTCCAGAGTATCGGTGTCGGAAAGCCACTTCACCTTGAGCTGCTCAAACCCCTGGCTGGCGTTCTCCGCCACCATTTCCACCAGCTTCCGTTTCTCCCCCCG
>JASLXI010000009.1:0-234 GCA_030740415.1 Dehalococcoidia bacterium | reverse complement strand
GCCTCTGCTCCAACCACTGTCGGATTATGTCGGCATCCTCCAGGGGGTGCTGAAGGAGTAGGCGTGGGGGCACCTGAGGCACCGAGCCGTAGTACTGCTTGACGAAGTCCGTCAGTACCCGTGTCGGCTCGTCGTCCTGCACGCCGCCCATGATGAAGTGCTCCCTGCCGATGAGCTTGCCGCGCCTTACAAAAAACACCTCCGCCCATGCCTCGTCCCTGCCTCGTGCTAGGG
>JASLXI010000099.1 GCA_030740415.1 Dehalococcoidia bacterium | reverse complement strand
TGGTCTACCACTCCGATGAAATCGGTGAACGGACCGTCGGTAATACGTACGCTCTGGCCCGAGGTGTAGCCAACCTTTACCCTGGGAGCTTCGGACTCCATCTGCTTGAGAATGCGCTCTACCTCCCGTTCCTCTAGGGGCACGGGTTTAGGTCTCCGCTCCTTCTCGTCTTCTGCCGATACGAATCCGGTAACGCCAGGGGTGTTCCGTACCACGTGCCAGCTATTGTCGTCCATGGTCATCTGCACCAGTATGTATCCTGGAAACACCTTACGTCGCACGGACCGCCGCCTTCCTTCCTTGATCTCTATCTCTTCCTCCGTGGGCACTATCACCTGGAAAATCTTGTCATGGACATCCATAGAGGCAACTCGCTGGTCCAGGTTTCTCTTTACACGCTCCTCCTGGCCGGAGTAGGTATGGATAATATACCAGCGTACCTCTTGTTGTTCACTGATTGTGTTCATACGCGTTCATAGAAACTGACTTCTAGTCCTAGACCAGAAACCTGAATATCCGGCCGAAGCCCATGTCTACCACTCCTAGCAGTGCCCCAACAAATACCGAGATGATTATTACAAGGATTGTAAGGCGAGTGGCCTGCTCTCTGCTTGGCCACACCACCCTCCTCAACTCTCCAACCGTCTCGCGGAAGAACTGTAATCCGGGCACCTGTCGAACGGACTCGGTGCCAGCTTGTCGCGACGCTCGTCTAGCGGGAACCCTAGCCACTACGCCTACCTTATTTCTCTGTGTGCCCTGTGCTGGCGACAGCGTGGGCAGTACTTGGTAAGCTCCATGCGTTGCGGATCGCTACGCTGGTTCTTCACAGTGGTATAGTTTCGCTCCCGGCAATCGCTACATGCCAGGGTGATGATGGGGCGGATATCTTTTCTCCTAGCCATTGTTAATCTATCACCTTGGTAATAACCCCAGATCCCACCGTCCGGCCACCCTCGCGGATAGCGAACCGCAACTGTTCCTCTAAGGCAACGGGGCTGATAAGCTTGATCCGCATCTTCACGTTGTCTCCGGGCATAATCATCTCTATCCCTTCGGGCAGTTGGATTTCACCCGTGACATCGGTGGTGCGGATGTAAAACTGGGGCTTATACCCATTAAAGAAGGGCGTGTGGCGACCTCCTTCATCTCTACCTAGGACGTACACCTCAGCATCAGCCTCGGTTCGGGCCTTCATGGACCCCACTTTGGCAAGCACCTGCCCTCGCTCTATATCATCCCGCTCAACGCCGCGGAGGAGACAGCCAACCGCGTCCCCTGGCTCTCCTTCGTCCAGGGTTTTATGGAACATCTCAACCCCAGTTACAACTATCTTCCGAGGCTCTACGAATCCAACCACCTCTATCTCGTCTCCGGTCTTGACCATACCCCTCTCTACACGCCCGGTTACCACCGTTCCCCTTCCCTTAATGCCAAACACGTCTTCTACTGGCATTAGGAAAGGCTGGTCTTTGGGCCGCTGCGGGATAGGGATGTACTCATCCACGGCCTTCATCAGGTCCAGTATCCCTTGAGTCCACTCCGAGTCTGTGTCCCCATCGGCCTCTAGGGCTTTGAGAGCGCTTACGCGGACTATTGGAATCTCGTCGCCGGGAAAACCGTAGCTGCTGAGCAGCTCTCTTAGCTCCATTTCCACCAGTTCCAGCAGCTCAGGGTCATCCATTGCGTCCACTTTGTTGAGTGCAACGACTATGCTGGGTACCTGCACCTGCCGGGCCAGGAGAATGTGCTCCCTGGTCTGGGGCATAGGGCCATCTGGGGCGCTCACCACTAGGATCGCACCGTCCATCTGAGCGGCACCAGTGATCATATTCTTGATGTAGTCAGCATGCCCTGGGCAGTCAACGTGGGCATAGTGCCTCTCAGGTGTTTCGTACTCCACGTGCTGTATGGCAATGGTGACGCCACGAGCCTTTTCCTCAGGAGCGTTATCTATGGAGTCGAAGCTTCTGAATGATGTATCCCCGACGCCCTGCTTGCTCAGCACCATAGTGATGGCCGAGGTAAGTGTGGTCTTACCGTGGTCTACGTGACCGACAGTGCCCACGTTTAAATGGGGCTTTGTTCGCTCAAACCTCCTCTTAGCCATTTCCAGTTACCTCCTTCATTTTGCATGGAGCCCACAACCGGAGTCGAACCGGTGACCCCGTTCTTACCAAGAACGTGCTCTACCTCTGAGCTATGTGGGCCTAAGCTTATTTCCTTGTTTTTCTCTCTCTGGTGGAGGGGGTAGGATTCGAACCTACGAAGCCCTTCCGGGCGCCAGATTTACAGTCTGGTGGTATTAGCCGCTCACCCACCCCTCCGGCATACGTTAAGTTTATCACCCGTGGAAAGGCCAGCCAAGTCCCTTTTCCTTCCCCTCAACTCAATGTCTCTCCTTTGTTATCGCGTTACAGCCCGAGAGGGGATTCGAACCCGCTAGCCTACCGATTACAAATCGGTTGCGCTACCCTTGCGCCACTCGGGCATACTTCTTACCATACAGAACACAACTTCCCCAGAGGGAAGCTGCTCCCAATGATAACACAGTTAATCACGCTCTTCTACGGTCCCCATTTGGCAAGGGGAATTACAACGAAGGGACTATATAAGGACAACTGATAAAAGTCAAGCTACTCGGCTCGGCCGATGACCGTGAGTCACTCATGCCGGTATAGGCTGGTATAACGTCTATGGCCACGTAGCGTAGCGCTACTTCCGGAAGAACCCGCGATCTATCTGGACGGTTGAGCCCTATATAGCACGGAGAGGCTACTGATTACTCTTGCGACTGACAAGTCGGTAGGTCTCGCCCTCCTCACTTCCCTCGAAGTAGGCCAAGAGAGATTCGGCCCCTGCCGTGATATACACAGGGCGCACTGCTAGGTTGAACTCCACGATCTGAATGAGGCGGTCGTCGTAGGAACCCGTTGTCTCCACAGGGACCACATCAGGATACTGTCTGTGTTGACCTGGTAGATACCAATCGAACTGGGTCAAACGTGTAGATATCACTGTGGGACCTCGGCCTTCCTCCTCCACCAGGCCGTAGTACCACAGTGAAAACAGCTCACCGTCGGTCTCTGCCAGAATTACTGCATCGGGTTCCACTGCTTGGAAAACCTCCTGGGCATAAACAAGGATTTCATTATCACCCCTCAGGCTAACACCTTCGTAGTTTAATAGGAGGCTCAGTCCTGGGATCGCTAGGAGCGCCACGAGGAAGAGAGTCCGTGGGGATGACGCCCAACGCCCTAATCTTGGAGCAATAGAGTTACTGTCCAACCCCGTAAGCCAGTAGAAGCCCACACCTATCCAAAAGGCCAATACCATAAACGCGGGTATCAGGTAGACCGAGGCACCGGCAGAACGATACATGAATGAAAAGATCATGGATGGCAGAAATAGAAGGGCAGAGAATATCAGCATAGGTAAATTGCTTATCCTGAGCCGCCATACCCCCAGGATTCCTAGGAGCAGCCCCAAGGCATTGAACTGCCTTACCAGAACATCTGCCCACTCCACCAATCGTCCTGGCATATCTGTCCAGGGGAGGCCAAAGGCCAGTCCTCGGTAAGGCATTGCTGTCACAGTCCACAAAAATCCCTCCAGGGTTGTGGCATCACCCCAGTTGATAGCTGGACTCTCAGACGCCCGAATGGGCAGGTAGCCATAAACAGACAGTCCCAGAATAAATGCGCCCAGGAATTTAGCCATTGCCCCACGGGTAAGCTCGCTCCGATTCGCCACCATTACATAGGCCAATGGGAGACCTACAAAGGCCAGGGTAAGATGATTTCCCAGTCCAAAGCCCAGGAGTAGAGCAGCTGTGAACAGAGGCCATGAACCAGTTCCATGTCTCTCATACCACAACAGAGCAAGAAGCATGACGCTACCGGTGAAAAGGGCGTTTAGTGAATATACCTCTGCTTTGATAGACTGCGACCAGAGAAGAGGTGAGAACGCGAAGGCTGTTGCAGCGATGATGGCTGCTGCTGAGGCCCTGGAGGAGATACCCCTCGAATCTCTGAACGTCCTCTCTATAAGCAAACGGCATATGAGATACACCAAGGCGACTGCCCCTGCGCCATTGACAGCCGAGAGCACATTGACACGGTGAGCTACATCTCCCCAGGGAATTACCAGAGAGAATATCTTTGCCAGAAGGAGGTAACTAGGATACCCCGTTGGATGGGCCACACCCATAGTGTAGGCGGTGGCCGCTAGCTCGGCGCTGTCCGCGCCGAAATGCCTTTGAGTTATGGAAGGTGCCAGAGTGAAAAGATACAAGGCCAGGACCGCAAGGAATATAGACAGGGCCACAAGAGGCCTTTGGAAACTACCTCGGATCAGTGCCATGGTCTGTAAATGGTAACGCCAAAGAGGGTTTGAGGAAACCCTCTTTGGCGTTACCTGGGTGTGCCTATTTCAGAGTCTATGCCTGTTTACTCTGCCTCAGGTAGTAGCTCCCCGCAGCAATCAGGATGAAGGCCGCGATCAACAGGCCCGTCAGAAAGCCAGAGCTAGGTGCTATATCTCCAGGCGTTGGTGGTAGCAGGGTTGCTGTTGGCAGGGCAGTGGGTGTAGCCACTCCTGGCCGTAGTGTAGCCGGTGGTGTAGGAGTAGGCGTGGGAGGCTGTGGCTGACCCAACAGGGCAAAAAAGCCAACACTGCTAACCTTAGCCTGTAACGTCTTGTCTACCATATTGACCGATGTAGTAAGCGGTGTCCAGGTTTGGAAGATCGCATCATACTTATAGAGGACTAGCCTACTGGGATTGCCCTGGGCTGCCTCAA
>JASLXI010000098.1 GCA_030740415.1 Dehalococcoidia bacterium | reverse complement strand
GATCCCGGCCAGCTCTTCGTCTGGGACGTCGGTCACGTTCTCAAGGTACGGCATGATCATCGAATCGGGCAAAGACATGGCCTTGCCGAATATCTCGTTCGGTGGCTCGTCCACGCCTATGTAGTTGCCGAGGCTCTTGCTCATCTTCTGGACACCGTCTGTGCCCACCAGGAGAGGCATGAAGACACACTGCTGCTGCCTCTGCCCCATCATGCCCTGGAGGTCCCGGCCCACTAGTATGTTGAACATCTGGTCGGTGCCCCCGAACTCCACATCCGACTCGATGGCTATGGAGTCGTAGGCCTGTAGCAGTGGGTAGAGGAGCTCGGTGATGGCGATGGGCTGCTGTGCCTGGAAGCGTGTTGCAAAGTCGTCCCGGGCCAGGAACTGGGCCACGGTGAACCGTCGAGTGAGATCGAAGACGTTGGAGAGGGTGAAATTACCGAACCACTCGCTCTGCCACATGGTCTGAGTGCGCTCCTTGTCGATCACCTTGAAGAATTGCCGCATGTAGGTCCCGGCGTTGGCGCGGACCTCCTCGGCAGTGAGCATCTGACGAGTGGCCGACTGACCGCTGGGGTCGCCTATCTGGGCCGTCCAGTCGCCGACGATGAGGATGACCTGGTGACCCAGGTCCTGGAGATGGCGCAGCTTCCGAAGTCCTACGGCATGGCCCAGGTGGATGTCCGGGCGGCTGGGGTCGAAGCCCATCTTCAGCCGCAACGGATTGCCTTCCTTGAGAAGGCGCACGAACTCCTCCTCAACGATGATGTTGGATACGCCACGCCTGGTTATCTTTTGGAGTTCTTTGGGATTTATTGCCATCGCTCTAGCCCATGTCTAGGAGTATCGGAGGTCCAAGAGGACTTAGTCAAGAAATCAAGACTTGCCGGGTACGCTCAACATCCTCGTGTATCTGGGCCACCAGGGCCTCCACGGTTTCAAAGCGCAACTCGTCGCGCAGTCGCTGTGCAAACTCCACCGTCACCTCCGAATCGTACAGGTCTCCACTATAGTCTAGGATGAAGGCTTCCACAATGCGCTCCGTCTCTTCGAAGGTCGGCCTGGTGCCGACGTTGGTGGAAGCCATATACCGTTTTCCGTCCACATACGCCCAGGTCGCGTAGATGCCGTTTCCGGGTATTATACGGTCCTGGCGTATGTCCAGGTTAGCCGTGGGGAAGCCCATGGTCCTGCCCCTCACGTTGCCCGTTATCACCTTGCCTCGAAGGGCGAAGGGTCTGCCCAGGAACCTAGAGGCTTTGCGCATATCTCCGGAGGAGATTGCCTCGCGTATCGCGGTGCTGCTGACTCGCTCCCCGTCTTTGGACACGGGGTCAAGCACAGTAGTCGAGAGCCCCTTTTCGCTGCAAATAGCTTTGAGGACCTCCGAGGTGCCCTCTCTTTGGTATCCCATGACGAAGTTGTGCCCCATGACCAGCCCGGCCATGTTCAAACGATCTTGGAGCAGTTCTACGAACTCATGGGCCCTGAGCCGGGACAACCCCACATCGAAGGTCAGGGGGATCACCAGATCTACGCCAGTGTTTTCAAGGAGCGCAAGCCTGTCCTCGACGGAGGTGATGTACCTTACGCAGGCCTCTGGTGTGATAACTGTGCGTGGGTGGTTGACGAAGGTCAGGACACCACTGAGCATTCCACTTCGAGAAGCGGTATCCTTGAGACGATCCAGGACGTGTCGATGGCCTGCGTGGACCCCATCGAATACCCCAATGCTGAGCATGGTATTGTTTTGGGGCGGCTGTAAAGGCATTTCTTGCTGGACTGGCATTGGGAGGCGCCTCAAGCCTGGATCATATGCAGAAAACTCGCGACGGGTCGAAAAAAGCAAAGGGATACTAGCACAGCCCTATATAGGGGTCAAGCTGAGCATTGAGCATAATGGCTTTACAAGGCTAGGCTGGACTTGTTTAACGGAGTGCAGCTTTGCTGCTGAGGTTATCTGTCCAGCGGTGGAGGCACGTGCCGACCAGGCCAACCCACCATACGGACCCAGAAGTCGCTGGTGGCTGCTGCGGCATCGTTCATTTGATGCCATTCGTTGGACTGGAACGAAGAAATCTTCGGCCTATCCGTGGAGGCCTCTGGATGTTTGTCCAAATGGGCGAACAAACCCTGAACAAGGCTATGATGGACGATATTGTTAACGGTTGCTCGGTATTGCATCTTACTGGTTTCCTTGTTAAATATGAATGAATATTACTGGCTGATCCGTAGATTTAATAATCCCTGCAATAGATGTTTGGGAGCGTTGAATTATCGTTCTCTAGTCGTGGCAGTTAGGGAACTTACTCCCGATTCCCTAACCTTGACACCGTCCCTCCTTTATGTAAGACTTGGGGCATGCTGGAAGGTTTGCACATGATATGGTTTGCATGATGGCCTTATCTACAAATCTTATACTGGATAAGCAATACTAGAGAAATAATACCTTATCCCCCATGCATGAACTACGCTTCCAGTATTAGTATACATTCATCCTAACTGCTGTCAAGAGTTTATGGAGGGAGTTTCTCCAGTGGCTGAATGGACGTTTATTACAAATCACGGCCTTACCCTGGCAGCCATAGCAAAGAGCCCACGGACCACAGCAAGAGAGATCGGGGATTCTGTGGGAATTACGGAGAGAGCTGCGCACAAGATCATCAAGGACCTGGAAAATTCCGGCTACGTGACCAAGAACAAAGTGGGCCGCAAGAACCACTATCGCATACACCCCGGCGTACCCCTGAAGGATGAGGCTACGGACTCTGCGGTTGGTGAGCTGCTGGTGATGTTGGGCTGGAGGTGGAGGAGACGGAGGGATGTCGAGGGCTCTCCGGAGGAGCCAATGGTAATAGGGTTAGGTGTGCGCTAGGCACTGCTACTGGTGGATTTAGTCCGCAATAAGCCTCGCCTTCTGACAGTCCTCGCCCTGTTGATCTGGATGGGTATTATCCTCTTTATGTCCTCTCGGTCTTCCCTCTCAGAGGATTCTTCGATGGTAAGCTGGCTGGGGCAATACCAGGACGAGGCAGGCCACCTGGGCGAGTACGCGATCCTTGGCTTACTGACGTACGCTTTTCTCTGCTTCTCTATGGCAAGACGTCAGGCTGTGATGGTTGGATCGGCCTTGTGCGTAGGTTTTGCGCTAGGAGACGAATTCTTTCAGAGCTTCATTCCTAACCGGACTCCAGAGACCAAGGATATCCTGCTGGATGCCTTGGGTGCCACGATTGGGGTGGCAGCAGCCGCGCTGTTGGCTACTCGCCTGAGAACGTTTATTACCCGGCCTGGAACATCCGAAGACCGGAAAGGGAACTCTTAAAAGCCGACCGTGAGGGCCACTCGCAATGAGCCAGGAGACGAGTGGAGAGCGGTCTGGTCACGTTCTTGTGGATGAACCCAGGGCCTGGTAGGCCGCTGTGAGCAGTTCCACCGTTTCTTCCCATCCCACGCAGGGGTCGGTGATGGAGACCCCGTGCTTGAGGTTGCCTGGGTTGCTCTCGTCCAGGGGTTGATTGCCCTCGTTCAGGTGGCTTTCCAGCATCATGCCGACTAAATTGCTATTGCCTGAGACGCGCTGCTCAAGAACATCGTGGAAAGCAATGCGCTGTTTGGTGTGGTCCTTGCCGCAGTTGGCATGGGAGCAGTCGACAATCAACTCGGTGCGTAGTCGGTGGCGCTGGAGTCTAGCAGTGGCGTCGGCAATGGAGGCGGCATCGAAGTTGGGGCCGCGGCTTCCACCACGAAGGACGATGTGGGTATCGGGATTGCCCTTAGTAACTACAACGGATGCCTTGCCCTCCGCATCCACTCCCAGAAAAGCCTGAACGGACTGTGCAGCTACTACCGCGTCCGCGGCGAGCTGAATACTTCCACCTGTGCCGTTCTTGAAGCCCACGGGCATGCTGAGGCCGCTGCTCACCTGTCGGTGAGTCTGGCTCTCCGCCGTACGTGCGCCGATGGCGGCCCAGGAGTAGAGATCTGAGATGTACTGGGGTGTGATGGGATCTACGAACTCAATGGCCGCCAGCAGACCCAGCCCGCCGACCTGCAACAAGAACTCCCGGGCCATGCGCAAGCCGGTGGTAATATCGAAGCTTCCGTTGAGGTGCGGATCGTAGATGAGGCCCTTCCAACCCACGGTGGTGCGGGGCTTCTCGAAGTAGACCCGCATGACGATCAGGAGTCGGTCCTGGAGCTCGTCGGCCAGCTTCTTGAGACGCAGGGCGTACTCGTACCCTGCCTCTACGTCGTGGAGGGAGCAGGGACCTGTGATCATGAGCATGCGGTTGTCTTCGCCCCGGAGGATGCAGGCGACCTGCTCACGTCCGTCCGCGACCAGTTGGGCGATCTTTGGGTCGGTGGGGTACTTCTCCAGAAATTCCCTTGGCGAGGCCAGGGGTTCGATGCTCTGTATGTTTACGTCATGTAGCTGTGGCATAGGTCACCTGCATAGAGTCGTATTCTTGCACCAATCAAGCGCTATATCTGAACCTCCTTCAGCAGAGGGTAACTGTAGCACTCAAAGCATGGTGTGTCTAGTGGCGAGGGGTGAGAGTGCCTGGTTAGCTTGTCGATCTACGGCGATAAAGCTGACCGGCGATAATCAATATTCCTCCTATTACGATCCAAACCCTGGAAAGACTGCTGCCGGAATTCAAGCTCAGGAGGCCCGCTATCAGGAGAGTCCCTCCTATCACGCCGATCACGAATTCGATAAGTTTTTCCCTGGTGGTTCTCATGGAGCCCTGATGCAAACTGTCGTTTAGTTTATTCCCGTGGAGCGCAGATTCCTG
>JASLXI010000097.1 GCA_030740415.1 Dehalococcoidia bacterium | reverse complement strand
TTGGCTATCGGGCTTATTAGCACTTACCTCCTTTGTAATGTTTGTTTTTCTTGCTGTCTTGAATGGTGAGCAGTTAGAAACCAACGGTGACAACATTGTGCCACCTTTATGGGTGATGAATAGCCTAGTTTTGGTTATCTTGGGAATATTCACTATGAGAAGGGCCGAGTGAACTGATAACTCAGACATCAACACCGGCGAGCAGGAACTAGCAGAACGCGACTTCCAGAAGGCCAAGGAACTTGGATACAACCCCTAGGCTATACCGCCATTAGAGGCAGGGTTTTGCGGAGTAGAACCTAACGGCGAGGAGTCCCATGGGGGATTAGGTATAACGGGCGGGCATAAAGATTTTGGAGGTAGCTATATGCGCGAGGCGTTACGTGATAAGTCAAGAGATACAATGGCTGCGAGCCTAGAAGCTGCCGGTATACAGGCCGAGATGGTTGATCGAGATTTGAGAAGACCCGAGGAGAAGATAAGGACGTTTCAACTGTTCGGGAAAAGTTCTCTTGGGCTCATCGACATACGAACAAACAGTCCAATCAGTTGGATTAACGTAGTCAGAACAAAGAGAGCAGACAAGAACGGCCCAGCACGATATCGGGTGGTCTTTGGAATACCTGATCAAAGTATCCCAATAAATCACAAACAACTGAAACTCAAGACTGTTAGAAAAAAGAAGTTCCCACTCTTTGGGAAGGTCATCGATGTTTTCTGGAGAGGCGAAGCACATACCTTACCGTTGGCGAAGACACTTTCCGAGGATGAGGAGATAGACAGAGCCGTGGCAGACTTAGGGGATGCGACGATTTTCACGCATCCCAACCAATTCCAGGGCTGGACGATAGAAATCAATAAGATCTTCTCTCCGCACCTACCCGTTGTAACGATTGATCGATGGGAAGCGCTCAAGAAAATTGCTAATTATCTCCTTTCGTCACCACGTGATTAGGCACAATGGGGGATAACGCAGAAGCGGTTGTTGAGAGGTCAGCCAAGTTCTTGGCCAAACGCCAATAGCCGCAACCATTCCCATTGCAGAGAATCTCGCGAGGGTGCTACCATGGACTCTAGGACTCCAGTGGCCAATCAGAACAGACCAGCCAGCGCTTTCGGAGACCAATGAGAATAGGCCTCATTTCAGACACCCGCATCCCAGGAGTCGCAAAAGAGGTTCCGCCACACGTGACACGTGCCTTTGAGGGAGTCGATCTGATCCTTCATTCTGGGGGCATTCAAGTCGCGAGGGTGCTGGACTGGCTGGAGCAGATCGCACCGGTGAAGGCAGTGGGAAGGATCCAGGGCGGCCAGTTCGAGAGTTCCACCCCCTTCGCCCTGCAAAACGCGGACGACCCCCGGGTTGCGGAGCGGCAGGTCTTGCAGCTGGAGGGCCATACCATAGGCATGGTGAACAGCCTGGACCTGGACCCCCTTAACGACGACGTAATCCCCGGTATCATAGCGGCCCAACGCTTCCCGAAGCAGGCTGTATCCAGTATGGTGGAGAGTGTCTTCGGCACCCCTGTGGATATCGTGGTCTTCGGCCGCACCCTTGAAGCCATGGTGGAGGAGCACGATGGCATCCTTTTCGTAAATCCCGGAAGCCCCACGATACCCAGAAACCTCATGAAGCTGGGCCAGGTAGCTATCCTAGACCTCACTTCAGAGAGTCGCGAGGCCAGGATCATCGACCTGGCCCCCCTCGGCTAGCTCTCAAGGTTCACAATCCCGTATCGTGGGTGCACGGGAGCATCTGGTTTGAGCAGTATGTCTGGACCCCAGTCCTAGACAAGTCCTGACCCGGGGCCACCCCACTGCTTCGATGCCCGGCACCAGTGGTGGGGTATCCTGAAACGGAGCCTCTTTTTTCAGGAGCCTAGACCCTCGTCCTTCCTTAGCTCCAAAGGGATTAACCGTTCCTTAGGCAATACCCAGAACATGTTCTCTAAACAACGAGAGGTCCGAGGGATTGCCCGGACCTCTCGCCTCCCAATTCCATACAGGTCTTCGGGGTGATAGGGCTAAGGACTTCTCCTGTGCTGCTTCCTAGTCTGGAGTTGCGCCCCACACCAGACCGTGGAAGCTTTGGGGAAAGTTAGCGCCGTCTACACCGATCTCAGGTTTTACACCTGTGATCTGCCGTGCCCCTGCACGTCCCTGTATCTGCTGGATGGAGTCGATGTGCAGCCAGAAGCGTGTGCGCCCGCTGCCGATGTTGCCGCCGCTGGGGGAGATGGGATGCGGTCCCTCGTTGGAGATATCGTCATACTCGAAGAAGTCCAAGCCATCCCCCTGCTTGAGACTGGCATAGCCCAGGCCCTCCACGTGTATGAGGTGGAACATGCCATAGCCGTCGTACATGTTCTCGAAGGAGTAGTCTTTGGCGGTGATGCCTGCAGCCTCAGGGAGTTTCCGGCCCGTACTTGCTGCGGCAGCTTCTTCCTCCTCCAGGGTATGCAAAAGGCTCCGAGCCGCGGGCTGGGTAGAGGTATGGCCAAGGACGTAGACGGGCTTCTGCTTCATGTCCCTCGCCCGCTCCGCAGTGGTGAAGAGGAAAGCCGCGGCGCTGCAGATGGGCATGTCGGCATCGTAGAGGTTTGCCGGCTTGGCCAGCCACCGTGCGGCCAGGTAGTCCTCCCTGGTTACCACATCATACGGCCGGTTCTGTGCGAAGAACCCCTCAGGGAAGTTGAGGCCGTTCCGCTTGGAGTTCACCACAAAGTTGGCGAACATCTCCTTGCGCTTCCCATACTTCCACAGGTAGCGCTGGAACCGGGTGGCCTCTTGGTAAACTCCCACTGTACCCCAGCCGGTGCTCCACTTCTCACGCGTGGCAATGGTGTCCCCGCGGGCCGCCCCCTGCCCCACGTAATACCGGCCGCTCAGATTGTGCCACCCCTTCAGCACAAGGCAAACCTGTGCCTGACCATGGTTGATGGCCTCGACGGCACCGATGAGGGCAGGGGCTGTATCAGTCGGAACGTGCGCGGTAAATTTGACGTTGGTCAGCTCCGGCATGTTCTGGAGGATCCATTCCACGCTCAATCTGGCCATACCATCCCGCGGGTCGTCCGTGGGCTTGAATACGGCCGCCATCTCGGCAGCAATGTCCCTGCCCTCAGGCCAAACTGGGGGCCAGTCAAACCTGCCAGTAGTGGTATCTGGTACCACGACCAATCCGTCCACCTGGTCCGGTGTCACACCAGCGTCCTCCATGGCCTTCCGAATGGCGAGGATGCTATTGGCCCCAACACTGGTCTGGGTGTCCCAGTCCCAGCGCCGGGCTGTCGGGGCTACCCCCACGCCCACGGCCGCCACCTTCCCTTTTCCTTCCCATACTCCTAGACCTTCCCGCCTCCGCAACCACTCTTCCGGAAGTGTCTGAAACTGCAGTGTCATCGTACTACCTCCAGTATCTATTTTCCCATCGCATTTGATGAGGAGGCTAAGGAGGGGTTACCACCTGCCACTCTGGAACCATCTGCCCCGTCCCCTGGGTCTTCTCGAACACCAGCTTCACAGGGGCCCCTATGGGCACCTCATCCACGGGTGTCCCTGGCAGATGGGACAGCATCTTTATCCCAGGGTCATCTTCCAGCGCTATCACCGCAACGTTGAAGGGCTGGTCGTCAAAAAGCAGGGGCACCGGGTTGTCATACATCACCGCGTAGGTGTGGATGGTGCCGCGGCCGCTCACCTCACGCCACTCCAGGTGGTTCCCTGAACCACACTGGGCGCATGCCTCCTGCGGTGGGTGCTGCAGCCTGTCGCACTCATGGCAGTACTGGATCACCAGTCGGCTTTCATTACAGGCTTCCCAGAAGCCCTGGTCCACCTCATCGGGTACAGGGGATTGCTTCGGCAAACTTCACCTCCTTTTCGCAGTCTGGGGTCGCAGCCCATTCTGGAATGAAGCATTACGTTTGTCAAGGAATATCGTAATGCACGCCCGGGAAACAACGATATCGGTAAGGTAATAGAGGCAGAGCGAGACTATGCGAAGGCCAAAGAACTTCGCATAGAAGCCCCGTAGCCATACTGCCCCAAGAGGCAGAGTTATGCAGACTGGAGCTCAACGGCAAGAAGTCCCACGGGGGCTTAGGTACAACGGGGGCAATGCAGAAGGGGCTGCTAGAAGGCTAGTACAGCATTACTACAGCAATGCTGAGCGACAGCAATTTACACCGTGGCACAGATTCAGGTATAAACAGTTTCAGTGGGATACACTGACTTATACACGGAAACAACAAAGAATTCACGGGCGTTCGGCCGGCCAATCCATTTACACCTGCTAGTATTGGCCGACGAGATGTGCAAGTAGTGGGCAAAGAAATGTGGTATAGACCCATCAGGTTCAGCCACCAGACGAATTCGATGGCCTCGAGTCGTAGGATACGCCCGGCTGATACGGCACCTTACTCGGATTTACCGTTTTAGGTCCGGGCTCAATGCTTGTCCATCATCATTCTTCGGGTACGCCCAGACGGGCAATTAGCCTCTTTGGAGGTAACTTCCCGTCCATAACTTCATGGGGTACGTATATGTTGTATCTTTGACCTTCGTAGGTAATTTCGTATAGCCAAGAATTGGCAGGTTGATCTCTTCGAGTGGTGTACTGGTACTCCCAAAAGCCTGGTCCGGTCTTGGGAGGAATAATCTTAGCTCTGAAACCGATTTCACTGACTGGAAGTGGAGTCTTATCTATGTGAACGATCAAGGTTTCCGGTGGCTCAGGCCCGAACATTTCAACCAGAAGTGACTTCGGCACATAGTATCGGAAGACTGCCTTCTCCAATTGACCTCTATACTGGACAGTATTTGCGTGAGTAG
>JASLXI010000096.1 GCA_030740415.1 Dehalococcoidia bacterium | reverse complement strand
CATATCTTGGTGGAACTGGCTCATGGCCGATGAAAAGTTCCCGGACCCTGGCTGAGCCCAGCTAAGGTCTGAACGGCTGGAAACGTCGAAGGCCCCCCAGTAGGCATGACCTAGCTCATGGACTATACTTCCCAGCCTAGCCTCGCCTACGCCGGTCCACTTACGATAACCGAGGCTGCCAAACCACCCTGGCTGGCCCTTCATCTGTCGTAGGTCGTGCTCCTCCAGGAAGCGCTGGCCCTGGGGAGTGAAGTTGTAGACTGCCTGTAGTGCGTCTATTCGGTCTTGGACCCAGGGGGACTGAGCTGACTCAGAGATCGACGAGTCTGAAGTCTGTGAGGCGTTTTCGCTGCAGGAGAGCGCCGCTAGGGGTGCGAGGAGCAAGATGAGAGGAAGCTGAAGGATGGTGAGGTGGTGAAAGGAGAGAATTTTCATGATACCGAGACTAATTCTAGCTTGCGAATACCCTCTAGTCGATGGAACTCTTACGATTGGCAAGAATTGCTAGGTACTCGAGTGCTAACTATTCTCAGTTTTATCACTCCAGCAAGGCAATTTGGAGAGAGCCTCAGATGCCAGGACCACGTATAGACGAGATACTTAGCCTGATGGACAGAACCCTTGAAGGTGGTGAGCATTCACTACTCAACAATACCAAAACGGTATCTGAGGGCGCTTGGGACACGCTGCTCCAAGGGGCCGGATACTCCATCCAGGAGATCAGTCAGCACATTGGGCTGCTCGAATCGGCACGTTACTTGTGGCAGGTACCAGAATGCTAGAGCAGGTCCTGATAATTCTTGCCATTGCGCTACCATTTGGTGTGTCCTTTGAAATCGGTCCCTCGGGCATTGTATTGGTGGCCTTGGGAGCCACAATCTATGGAATGGCTACTGTCTGAGTAGGGATCATCATCGCCATCAAGACAAAGAGCACACAGATTACGATGAGCATCTGGGTCCTCTGCATGCGCTTGGTATTCATAGCCACGGCCCTCATGACGAAGAAGCTTCTATCGGGATGGTTTAAGGTGGCTGTGGCAATAAACCCGATGGACTAGGTCCTTGTCCGGGTACGCACCATCATCATTCAGGGATGGGACTGGGGTATGATTCTCCCTGGTTTCTGGGCGTTCACGGAAATGACAACCATCTTATCGATAGGCGCCACATGGGTCTATCGACGGGCCACCGCTCGAAACGCCAGATGTAGTGAAAGGCAAACAAGCTTTGCACGCTTCGATGATGCTGTATTTTGCATTCCTAGCATGGTTCACTGTCCATACCTTATCCCTGATTCCTGAGAGAGAAAATTCCTTGTAGCCCTCAAAGGCCCTGTGATATTATTGCGACACGTCCTATTCCTTCTGATGTTGTGAGGAAGCCAACTTGGTAAACGTTCCCTCCCGAAGAATCGATGTGCGGGTCTTCCCAGCCTTCGCACATAGGATGTCCAAGACGTGGCTAAGGGACGTGGCCAAGCAAGCCCTAGACACCCAAGGCGAGGGAAGGCCCCTGAGCATCAGTCTTGTCATAGCCGACGATGAAACGGTGCATAATCTCAACCGTGAGTACAGGGATCTGGACGAGACCACTGATGTCCTGGCCTTTCCGCTCTGGGAGTCCCGGGAGAGCGAAGCGCCGGATGCCGACGGGTTTATTTTGCCGTCAGAGGAAACAACACCTGTGGGTGAGATCGTGATTTCATATCCTCAGGCAGCCAGACAGGCAAGAGAAGGAAAGAGACTTGTCAAGGCGGAGATGGCCCTGTTGATAGTCCACGGGGTGCTACACCTCCTGGGATATGACCATGCTGATGTGCAGCAAGAGAGCCACATGTGGGCCAGGCAGGACGAAGTTCTGGCAAAGGTCCCCACAATATAAAGAGAGGATTACAAGTTGCCTCAGGTATTCTATCGCAAGTGGCGTCCTCAATTACTGGCCGATGTCATAGGCCAGGACCACATTACCAGGACCCTCAGGCAGGCCGTGATCCAGGGGAGGATAGCTCACGCCTACCTTTTCTGTGGACCACGGGGCACGGGCAAGACCAGCACAGCCCGCATTCTCGCCAAGGCCATCAACTGCTTCAACCCCTTGGAAGGAGAGCCCTGCAATCAGTGCCGACTCTGTGAAGCGGTCAACGAGGGAAGAGCCCTGGACATGGTAGAGATAGACGCCGCTAGCCAAAGACGCATCGATGACATTAGGAACCTAAGGGAGAAGGTGCACTTCACCCCCGCCGAGGCCGCCTACAAGGTGTACATTGTGGACGAGGTGCACATGCTGACCTCGGAGGCATTCAACGCATTACTCAAGACTTTGGAGGAGCCGCCTTCTCATGCAATCTTTGTGCTTGCCACCACTGAGGCTCACAACGTTCCTGCCACGGTAGTCTCTCGGTGTCAGCGATTCGACTTTCATCGTATATCCCAGGAGCACATTGAGGTACGTCTGGCCCAGCTATGCGAAGGAGAAGGAATAGAGACCGAACCTCAGGTGCTAAAAGCCCTTGCTCGCAACGCCTCCGGTAGCTTGCGGGATGCCGAAAACCTCTTGGAGCAACTGGTGGTCTCCTACGACTCCAATATCACCCTGAATCACGTAATGGAGATGCTGGGATTGGGAGACGATGAGATGGCCCTGTCCCTGGTGAACCATATCATCGGAGGGGGAGTCCAGGAGGGTCTCAGAATCATCAATACCGTGGCGGACCAAGGGTTGGACCTGCGCCGTTTTCATCGGCAGATTGTGGACCACCTGCGAAGCGTTTTGCTGATGAGCGCGGGCGTTGGAGAAGCCCTGGAGCACTCCCCCAAAGCCCTGGAGACCCTGAAGGCGATGGCCCAGACCTCCACCACGGAGCGCATCCTCAAAGCGCTACGTGCGTTCGAGCAGGCCTTTCCAAGGCAGGATGGCCCGTCCACTCTCCCGCTGGAACTGGCCCTGGTGGACTGCTCACTGGATGGCGGGCTAGTACGGCTGACACAGGTCCAAACCACACGTATAGAGGCCTCTCAGCCCGGTGAGAACCCCGAGGAACTGCTCGGGGAAGCAAAGGTCGATACTCCAGCCTGGACAGGATCGCTCCTACCTAGCAAGGAAATCCAGGAGTTGTCTGATGGGATAGGGGTCGATAGACCACTGGTTGTAGAGCCAGAGCCTGCTCCCCTACCCGTGGCAGCAACTCCTTCTCCCGTAGGAGAGTTGAACGCGCAGGACATCGGCACTCGTCCAGAGCGGGACTCGTTCGATGGGAGCTTGCCAGAGCTTCAGTGGGACGGCATTCGTAAGGCCACGAAGGGGCTAAAAATCAATAAATTCAACATAGGGGCGCTCTTGTTAGATTGCGTGAAAAGGTACACGGAAGATGATACTCTGGTGCTGGTGTTCAGGACACGTCCCAACATGGAGCGATTGCAGGAAGAGATGGAGAACCCTGATACCAGAAGACTCATCCACGAGACCGTGGAACGGGTCACGGGCACAGCTTACAACCTTCGCCTACGTCTTGCGGATCAGGCAAACTCCGAGAAGAGTGTCTCCAGAGGACATCTTGTAAGGGCAGCCCGTACAATGGGTGCACACATTGTAGAAGTCGAATCAGAGGAGAAGCCTAATGAATAAGAACATGCTTCGCCAAGCTCAGCAGCTTCAGGCCCGGCTGGCCAAAGCGCAGGAGGAGATGGAGAGCGCGGTGGTGGAGGCCACTGCTGGTGGAGGAGTGGTGAAGGTGATTGTCACGGGGAAGCTGAAAATACAGTCCATCGAGATATCCCCGGAGGCGGTGAACACTGAGGATGTTGAAATGCTGCAGGACTTGGTTATGGCGGCCACCAACGAGGCCCTGGATAAGGCGCAGGAGTTGGCCCAGAACAGCCTCAACACCATAACAGGTGGCATGAAACTTCCGGGTCTGATGTAACTTTGCGCCGAGGCCAAACCATTTAATGACCTACGACTTTCTTCCATCGGTGGCGGCGCCCCTTGCCCGCCTGATCCAGGAGTTTCACAAGCTCCCGGGCATCGGCCCTAAGAGCGCTCAGCGCCTAGCCTATTACCTTATACGGATGCGGGCGGAGGAGGCCCAGTCCCTGGCCGAGTCCATTCTCGCGGTAAAGGAAAAGGTCACCTTCTGCAACGTGTGCCAGAACATTACCGAGAATAGTCCGTGCTACCTCTGCTCCCATGAGGGCCGGGACAGGTCGCGCATATGCGTGGTTGAGGAGCCCCTGGACGTCCTTTCCCTGGAGAGGACCCAGGTCTATAAAGGACTGTACCATGTCCTTCACGGAGTCATATCTCCGGCCAGTGGGGTAGGGCCAGAGAATTTGAAGATCCGTGAGTTGCTGGAACGGCTGAAGGGCAATAACGTTGCCGAGGTCATCCTGGCTACCAACCCTAGCCTGGAGGGAGAGAGCACCGCCATGTACGTCCATAGACTACTCTCGCCTCTGGTCTCTCATGTCACGCGTCTGGCCCGGGGACTTCCGGTGGGCAGCGACCTGGAATATGCCGATGAGGTTACCCTGAGCCGTGCCCTTGAGGGCCGCCAGGAGATATAGCTTCGATACAGCCCATGACGACACTGCCTAAGATATACAAGACCGAGGCCATTGTCCTCAAACATTTCGCCTTTGGAGAGGCGGACTACCTCCTTACGTTGTACACTCCCAACGCGGGCAGGCTAAAGGCGGTCGTCAAAGGGGCGCGTCGAGTCAAGAGCAAGCTGGGTGGACACCTGGAGCCTCTGATGCACACCTCTCTGCTTATCACCAGAGGACAGAACCTGGATACAATAAATCAGGCGGAAGTGCTGGATGGACACCGGGTTGTCAGAGAAGACCTGGACAGGTTGTCTC
>JASLXI010000095.1 GCA_030740415.1 Dehalococcoidia bacterium | reverse complement strand
TGGTGGAACTCGGCAAACCCGTCATACATGTTCTCAAAGGACAGGTCACTGGGGACGATTCCAGCACCCTCGTACGTCTTCCGACCCATGCTGTCAGTGGATGCTTCCGCCTCTTCCAGGGTCGCAATGACACTCCGAGACTGGGACGTCGTCGAGGTATGATTGAGGATGTAAACGGGCTTCTGCTTCATATCCTTGGCACGTTCAGGGGTGGTGAAGAGGAAGGCCGCGGAAACACAGATAGGTATATCGTTATCGTAGAGGTTTGCAGGCTTGGCAATCCACCGCGCTGCCAGATAGTCCTCCACCGTCAATGCCTCTGGCCGGTGCTGTGCCCAATACCCCTCCGGAAACAGGAGGCCGTTCTTCTTTGAGTTCACCACGAATGGAGCATGCATCTCGTGGGTCTTACCGTACTTACGACAGTACTGGTCGAACCACATAGCGGTGTTGTAGCACGCTACAGTGCCCCAGGTATTGGTCCACTTGGTTGGCCCCAGGGTGGTATTCGCTGCGCGACCCGCTTGGCCAACGTAGTACCGACCTGGCAGGTTGTGCCATCCCCTCATCACCAAGCAAGTCTCGGTGAGTCCATCGCCAACGGCTTGGGCGGCAACGACGAGGGCGCGGGAAATACATCCCGGACCGTACATCGTGAAATTGATGTTCGTCAGTTCCGGCATATTATTGAGGACCCACTCGGAACTCAACCCGGTGATGCCGTCCAGAGGGTTGACGCCAGGATTGAATGCCTTGGTAAAGTCTTCGGGAACGGGATCGCCTGTCGGCCATGGAGACCCGGTAGCGGTCTCTCGGGTCATAACCAGTCCGTCAACCTCCTCTGGCGAGACTCCGGCATCCTCCAAGGCCCTGCGCATCGCTACGATGCTCCAGGCGCCCACACTGGTATCTGGGGATCCATCCCAGCGTCGGGCCGTGGGGGAAACCCCTACGCCGACAATCGCTACCTTTCCCCGGTGCTCCCACGTCCCCAATCCTTCTCTGCTCCTATACATTGAAGCTGGCGCATTCTGAGTCCGACTCTCTGCCATATTCGGCCTCCTTCATGTGTATTTCTGGTGTACTCCCAAATACAGTGTCTAGCCTACTACCCGCCACTCCGGGACCTTCTGGCCTGTCTCTGGGGTTGTCTCGAATTCCACTTGTACGTTAGCTCCTACAGGAACATCATCCACCGGAGTCCCTGGGAGGTGGGAGAGCATATTGATCTCTGGATCCTCATCCAACTGTATCACCGCTATATTAAAGGGTTGATCGACCGTGAGCATTGAAACTGGGGAGTCGTACATCACCCCGAGGCCGTAAATCCTGCCACGGCCGCTCATCTCACGCCACTCAAGATTTTCAGCTGAGTCGCATTGAGAGCATGTCGCCTGCGGAGGATGCTGCAGTCTGGTGCAGCTAATGCAGTTCTGGATCACCAGACGGCCTTCGTTACAGGCGTCCCAAAAGGGCTTGTCTACTTCATCGGGAACCGGGGATGGTTTGGGCATGTCATACCTCCTGCCTAGGCACATGTCTTGTCCGAAGACATGATAGACTGTAGGCTAAGAGGAGTCAATCGACATTTCGTCATGGTGGGGCTAGAACTATTAGATTAGTCATTGAGAGGATTTGAGGACTCGATTATGACCAGACCGCGAGCTGGAGAAGACGCCGAGTCAGTGGGTGGAAACGACCACGTGGAGACTCCACAGCAGATACTGACGGAGTGGAAAGAACCACCAAGTTGGCTGCCTCCGACCTTCCATGCTCTGGCCTATCGGAATTACATACTGTTGTGGCTGGGCCAAATCAGCAACTCCCTGTCGATGTGGATGGACCTGGTGGCCCGCCCAGCTCTAGTGGTGGCAATGACGGGATCCGCTGTTCAACTAGGCCTGATTGCCTTGGTAAGAGGTTTGCCCATGACCGTTCTAGCCCCCTTTGCAGGGGTGCTAGCCGACCGAGTGGACCGCCGGATCCTAATGCTTATCTCCAAGGCTTCAAGTTTGGTCATTACTACGGGTTTTTGCGTGCTTATTCTTACAGGGAAAGTTGAGTTATGGCATGTCTATGTAACGGCAATTCTCCGTAGCCTTGCGATGGCTTTCGATCAGCCAGCACGGCAAGCCCTCTTGCCGACCCTGGTGCCGCCTAGGCTCTTGGTCAATGCTGTGGCCCTCAACTCGGGGAGCATGCAAGTTGTTCGGATACTGAGTGCGACAGTTGCAGGATTTCTCATAGCCGGGTGGGCTGTTGCCTTTGGTTTCGGGGAGCACGACACTAGAGCATTTGGCGGTGTCTACCTCCTTGGGGCAATCACCTATATCATCGCTGTGGTTTGCACATATGTGCTTAGGGTGCCGCCCGAGGGACAAGTTGCCAGGACGGGGGACTCTTGGTTCACCAGTCTGGCAGATGGATTTCGCTTCGCCCGGCGGCAACCTGTGATCTTGGGCATCCTCGCCCTCTTTGGGGTGCAGAGTCTCTTCGGCATGTCGTTGAACCAAGTCTTCGTGCCATGGTTGGCCTTGGAGGTTATGGATATAGGCCATGCAGGTATGGGATTGCTGCTGGCCGCCTCGGGCATCGGAGCGCTTGTGGGGTCTCTGATACTCGCCACATATGGGGCTCGCATGCACCATCGCGGCCTGATCATTCTCGGAGGTCTAGGGATAATGGGGCTGGCCATAGCTGGATTGGGTGCAGCATCGGTCCTCCCGATTGTGACTGTTATGGGTGTCTCGGTGGCGGTCCTACCCTCTCTGATGATCGTATTTGCGGGCTTCGGCCAGACAGCCATGACAACATTGAAAAATGCCGTTTTACTGGAGGTCACCCCCAACGAGTTAAGAGGCAGGGTATTCAGCATTCAGTCCTTGGACAGGGCGTTCTCCACCTTGGGAGGTGCCATGGGAGGATTCACTATCGCTCTCATTGGAGGTCCAATGGCCGTGGCCACCTTTGGAATCCTTTTGGTTGTGGGGACAGTTGGCGTAGGTGCCAAAACCAAAACGTTGCGGAACTACGACTAGGACAGTGGGTCGGAGCTCAGATTACCCGGAACTACACTCGATTGCATCACAACAACGGTACACTGGGGACGTCGACGACGGCACTACTGGTGTGGGAAGCGGTTGTCGTTCACGAACGTTCCACTTGGCCAGGAAGTGCAACTAGAGCTGTATCTTCTGAACCTCTCTCTTAACATACTCATCACACAAACGCAGGTAGATACGAGTAGTATCGATTCACCACTCGTACGCGCGACAGCCATGCCCTACACACCCGCCTCTGGTCTGCAGCATTCCCCTGACGGGCTATAATGGGGGGGGTGTTCCTCATGGATGGGAGCCCCATGGGAGATTGATGCAACGGGGGGCATCGGGATATGTCCCACCCCCATCTCACAATAGGCTCATAAGCCCCAATAGTATCCTCGCAGCATCCCCCCTACAACTGCCCCTGCTCTGCGGTATACATCTGACGGGTTAGAACGTGGGAGGGTTACACAGGACTGGGCATCAGATGGGAAATTGGGTACAACATGGAGCATAGAGGCCCGTCAGCGGAAGAAGCGGTTGTTGGAAGGCTGGTACATTAGGCAAATTTGATGGGGATGGAGTCAGAATTATTCGTTTGTCCATGAAACAACAGCAGTGGCTATATCTGGTGGCCTTCCCTGCCGGACATGGAGCAGTAGATTGGGGTAGTGGGGCTTTATGGTTACTCACACCCGCAATGGCTGCATCAATGGGTCTTAGCCCGCTCCAAGTGGGCATACTTTTCGCGGCTAGGCAGGTAGCGGCTGGCATTGCACAGCTTCCCGCAGGACTGATTGGAGACAACCTGGGGAGGCGAGGTAACTTCTTGCTCGGCACCTTTTGGTGGGTTTCTGTGGCTCAATTGATGGCTTCAGGCTCAACCAATTATTGGTTTATTGTTGGATTCTTAACACTAGCGAGTGCTGGAGCCGCGGCGTGGCACCCAGTTGCTATGGGTGCAATGACCCAGTGGATGCCGGACAGGAAGGGATTTGTCATAGCAATCCATATGGTGGGAGGAACCATCGCGGAGATAGCTGCTCCTCTGCTAGTCGGTGTCTTACTTATGTTCCTGGATTGGGACATGGTACTCCAGATTAATACGGTACCAACAATCATTTTAGGTTTGTTGTTTCTCAAACTAGCGCCAATGGTTAAAGCTCCTCCCAAGGAACCCGGGATCGGCCTGAAAATCTCAGATTTGGCCAAATCGATTGTGCGACCGGGCGTTCTGGCTATCCTACTGGTGATTATCCTTCACAACATGTCCATGATCGCCTTCATGAGCATGACGCCGTTGTACTTTCAAGAGGTTAAGGGGTTCTCCCCGGGGCTGACCGGACTGGGGGTTTCGTTGTTCCTGATTGGTGGAACCGTAGCAGCCCCTTTTGTTGGACACGTTTCGGATAAAGTCGGCAGAAAGGCCATGGCTACTTCGGGACTGATTGGAGGAGGAATTTGCGCTTGGTCTATCACGTTCGTACCAAGCGATATCACCATATTCCCGCTTCTGATCGTTACTGGACTCCTGATGTTAACAATTCGTTCTGTCATTGTTGCAATGGCGTTAGAAAAGGTAGGACATCGTGAATCTACAGTCCTTGGTTTAATCGCGTCCGTGGGGGAGGGTTTCGCTGCCCTGGGCGCGGTATTAGCCGGAATATTGGGTGATATGTCCTTAGAATTCCCATTAATATTGGCGGCTATCTTGTCCATAATTGCTGGCCTCGCTATCTGGCCATTGAACAGTAATCGGTGAGATTACGTAACAATAGGTCATTCGATATTATCGGAACGTGGGCTGTGTGAGCCATGACCTGC
>JASLXI010000094.1 GCA_030740415.1 Dehalococcoidia bacterium | reverse complement strand
GAGACCCAGGGTTTCTCACGCATGACATTCGTTGTTGATGGAGACGACGGCACCGTGGATCAGGTAACCAAGCAGCTTTACAAGCTTATAGACGTGGTCAAGGTGTCCGACATCTCCAAGGAAGATGTAGTGGTCCGGGAGTTGGCTCTTATCAAGGTGCGTACTACTCCATCTACTCGCCCGGAAGTCCTCCAAATGGTGGAGATCTTCCGCTCCAATATCGTTGATGTTTCGCCGGACTCGGTGATAATCGAGGTGACTGGCGACGAGGACAAGGTGGACTCCCTGCTCCGCATCCTCAGGCCCTTTGGGATCCGAGAGGTCATGCGGACAGGTAGGGTGGGTCTCATGCGAGGCATGTCCAAGTCCTTGGCCCTGGACAACGGCCATCGACTCGGGCGAGGCAACGGCAGAGCCAACGAACCGTCATAACCCGGTCGCTATAACCAACGTACGGCCATCTGACTATAGTCCACCCCTGCGTTCGACGATGACGCCTTAGTGCTGTTTCCCTCTCTGGTTAGACAGGCCGTCGTGACGGGTGTAAACTGTGTTCTCGTTACGACACTACATAGAAGGAGCCAATTCATCATGGCCACTATCTACTACGAAAACGACGCGGACCTCTCTCTGCTCGATGGCAAGACCGTCGGGATTATTGGTTACGGGAGTCAGGGCCATGCTCATGCCCTGAGCCTCAAAGACAGTGGCGTCAACGTTGTGGTGGGTCTATATCAGGGCAGTTCAAGCTGGCCCAAGGCGGAGGAAGCCGGACTGAGGGTAGCCACCGTCTCAGAAGTGGCTCAGCAAGCGGATATGGTGATGATGTTGGTGCCAGACCACCTCCAGTCCAGGATATACAACGAATCTATCCAGCCTCACTTGGGCGAGGGCAAAACCCTCATGTTCGCCCACGGCTTTAATATCCACTATCAACAGATAGTGCCGAGCCCTGAGATAGACGTGACCATGATTGCCCCGAAGGCACCCGGTCATCGTATGAGGGAGATATTCACCCGGGGTTCGGGTGTGCCTGGCCTTCTGGCGATACACCAGGACGCTTCTGGCAGGGCCAAGGAGAACGCGTTGGCATATGGCAGGGGCGTAGGCTGTACTAGGGCTGGTGTGCTGGAGACTACCTTCAAGGAGGAGACGGAAACCGACCTCTTTGGGGAGCAGACGGTGCTCTGTGGCGGCGTCACTGCTCTCGTCAAAGCAGGATTTGAGACCCTGGTGGAAGCCGGATATCAACCCGAATCGGCCTACTTTGAGTGTATGCATGAACTGAAGCTCATCGTTGACCTCTTCTATCAGGGGGGACTTGGCTACATGCGCTACTCCGTCAGCGACACCGCCGAGTACGGGGACTACAGTCGTGGCCCTAGGGTTATTGACGATAGCGTAAAGCAGAACATGAAGCGCATTCTGGAGGAGATTCAGAACGGGACCTTCGCTCGGGAGTGGATTGCCGAGAACGACGAAGGTAGGCCCAGATTCAACGTTCTCCGCCAGCGGGATGCTGACCACCCCATAGAACAGGTGGGAAAGACCCTCCGAGAGATGATGGGTTTCCTCAAGGAATCCTAGTCTGCTATACTGCAACTGCTTATGAGTAAGAGAACCTTCTCCTTAGAGGTATCAAACGTAGTTCGCCACCAGGAACGGCTTATGGCAATGGTCGTTTCGGCGGACTACGTTGTCCTTTAGTCTCTCCTCTTAGATATATCCTCAGTCGTTTTCCCATGAAGGCCGCGATGTGCCGGTCATAGGGCTTAAATGTAAGGACGTTTTCCAGGCTTGGTGGTTGCAAACTTACCCTGCTCTCACCATACTGGGAAGAGGTAAAGGAGATTTTGAGATGCCTGAAGATAGGGTAATCATATTTGACACCACGCTGCGGGACGGCGAGCAAGCCGCCGGCGCAGCTATGACCCTGGAAGAGAAGTTGGAGATCGCCAAACAGCTGGAGCGGCTGCAGGTGGACGTGATTGAGGCGGGATTTGCAGCTAGTTCTCCAGGGGACTTTCTGGCGGTCCAGAACATTGCAAAAGAGGTCAGGGCCCCCGTCATTGCCTCCCTGGCCCACGCAAACCTGGACGCCGTAGACCAGGCCGCGGAGGCTCTCAAAGAGGCGAGACATCCTCGCATCCACGTCTTCCTCTCCAGTTCGGACATCCACATAATGCACCAGCTCCGTAAGAACCGGGAGGAGGTGATGGACATGGCCGTGGCCGCGGTAGCCAGGGCCAAGCGCCACTACGAGGATGTGGAGTTTTCTCCCATGGATGCCACTCGCACGGAGCCGGAGTACCTATACGCTCTGCTGGAGGCCACCATCAACGCGGGTGCCACGACAGTAAATATCCCGGATACTGTCGGGTACACCATTCCCGAAGAGTTTGCCGAACTGCTGGTGGGCATTCAACAGAACGTTCCCAACATTGGCAAAGCAGTCATGTCCGTCCACTGTCACAACGACTTGGGGCTATCGGTGGCGAACAGCCTCGCTGCCGTTAAGGTGGGTGTGAGGCAGGTCGAGGGGTGCATCAACGGCATAGGCGAAAGGGCCGGAAACGCCTCCCTGGAAGAGGTAATCATGGGGTTGGCCACTCGCGGCGACTTCTTCGGGATTGCAGTGGGTATAGATACCACCCAGCTTCACCGTACCAGCAGGCTGGTAAGCGACATCACCGGCTTCTCGGTCCAGCCAAACAAGGCCATTGTGGGGCAGAACGCCTTCCGCCACGCCTCCGGAATCCACCAGGATGGTGTCATCAAGGAGCGCTCCACCTACGAGATTATGGATCCCCAGACTATCGGGATTCCCAGTAGTAGTCTGGTGTTGGGAAAGCTAAGCGGACGCGCGGGTCTCAGGTCGCGCCTGGAGGAGTTGGGATACCACCTCACCCAGGAGGAATTGAACATCGCCTTTGAGGACTTTAAAGAGCTGGCAGACAGAAAACGAGAGGTTACGGACAGGGACCTTGAGGCCCTGATGAGCGACCGCCGCCGATCTGAGGTGGAGATGTACAAGCTGGACCACGTTCAGGTATCCTGTGGCGACCACGAGATACCCACGGCAACTGTACGCCTGATAAATCCCAAGGGGGAGTTCCTCACCGACGCCGCCACTGGTACTGGCCCAGTGGATGCTGTCTATGTGGCTATCAACCGCATTCTCCAGGTATCCAACACCCTCAAGGAGTTTTCCATAGGTGCCATCACTGAGGGCACCGACGCCATCGGCGATGCTACCATACGTATTGAGAAAGATGGAAAGGTGTATACGGGGCGCGGCTCTGACACAGACATCATAGTGGCCAGTGCTAAGGCTTACGTAAATGTCTTGAACAAGCTGATGGCCATAGAAGGAGTGCTTGCGACTGAGGCTAAGGTTTCCATCTAGTGCTATTGACGTCGGCCGGGTCCCTGAAGTCGTAAGCTCTATTAGGAAAACATTATTGATCAGAGAGGTGCAAGTATGCCCAAGACCATGTTCGAAAAGATATGGGACTCCCATGTCGTTCACGACGAACCAGGAGAATCGACCATTCTCTATGTGGACCTGCACCTGGTGCATGAAGTCACCTCTGCACAAGCTTTCGATGGACTGCGCATGAATGGGCGCGACGTGCGTCGCCCGGATCTCACTGTATCCACCGTAGACCATAATGTGCCCACCTGGGACCGCGCTATCCCGACTACGGACGAGGTCTCTTTGAGGCAGATCGAGGCCATGCAGAACAACTGCAAGGAGTTCGGACTGGAGTTGTTTGATATAGACAGCCCGGGCCAAGGTATCGTCCATGTCATCGGGCCGGAGCAGGGCTACACCCAGCCAGGTAAAACCATTGTCTGCGGCGACAGTCATACAGCCACCCACGGTGCCTTTGGCGCCTTCGCTATGCCAATAGGGACTACTCAGATAGAGCAAGTACTGAGTGCGCAATGCCTGGCTCAGGCCAAGCTCAAGACCATGGAGCTTCGAGTTAACGGCGAGTTGCCCGCGGGAGTCACTGCTAAGGACCTAATTCTGGGTATCATCGGACAGATAGGCGTTGACGGAGGCATTGGCCATGCAATCGAGTACACCGGCGAGGCCATTCGGTCCCTTTCAATGGAAGGCCGTATGACGGTGTGTAACATGTCCATAGAGGCTGGTGCCAGGTCCGGTATGATCGCCCCTGACGAGACCACCTTCGAGTATTTGCGGGGTCGCCCACAGGTTCCCCAGGGGGACGACTTCGAGGCCGCCGTTGCGCGCTGGAAGGCCCTTCCTACCGATCCAGGCGCCACCTTTGATAAGGTGATTGAGATAGACGCCAGCAACCTGGCGCCCTTCGTTACCTGGGGGACCAATCCAGGGATGGTGGTTCCCGTGACTGGGCGAGTTCCTGTTCCCAGCTCCCTCGGTTCCGATAGGGAGCGCGCCGCTGCCGAGCGGGCCTTACAGTACATGGGTCTTGAGCCAGATACGTCCATTCAGGATATTCCGCTTAATAACGTGTTCATCGGCTCCTGCACGAATTCCAGAATCGAGGATCTACGGGCTGCTGCCGCTGTAGTGAAAGGACACAAGGCACATCCCGATGTGTATGCTATGGTGGTGCCGGGTTCCACCTCGATAAAGAAGCAAGCGGAGGCAGAGGGCCTCGACAGTATCTTCAAGAACGCAGGCCTCGACTGGCGAGAAGCAGGCTGTTCCATGTGCCTGGGTATGAACCCGGACATTCTTCAGCCCGGCCAGAGATGCGCATCTACCTCCAACCGCAACTTCGAGGGCCGCCAAGGCCCCGGTGGCCGTACGCACCTGGTGAGCCCAGAGATGGCTGCTGCCGCGGCTATAGCGGGCCACTTTGTGGACATCCGCGAGTGGAAGCTC
>JASLXI010000093.1 GCA_030740415.1 Dehalococcoidia bacterium | reverse complement strand
GGCAGTCCAGTGACGGACGAAGCCCTGATGCGCAAGGCGCTCTCCTCGGGACTTCTCATTATCAACCACTGTGAGGACTTCAGCATCTCCAGAGGGGGAGTGATGAATGAGGGCCGAACAGCTGTCAGCCTAGGCCTGAAGGGATGGCCTGCTTCAGCAGAGGAGGTGATGGTGGCCCGGGACATCTCCCTGGCGGCATCGACTGGAGGACGCCTTCATCTGGCCCATGTGAGCACCGCGGGTAGTGTGGAGATGGTGCGTCGGGCTAAGGAGCGTGGCATTCCAGTTACCGCGGAGGCAACTCCTCACCATCTGACGATTACAGAGGAGTCTGCGAAGGCGAGCCCAGGCTACCAGCGGCCCTATAATACCAACGCGAAGGTGAACCCACCACTGCGTACACGCTCCGATGTGGAGGCCCTGGTGCAGGGATTACAAGACGGAACCATAAACTGTATTGCCACCGACCATGCACCCCACACCAAGGCGGACAAGGCACGCAGTTTCGAGGATGCGGCTTTCGGCATAAGCGGTCTTGAGACGGCCCTTGGATCCCTCATGGCCTTGGTTCGTGAGGGACGATTGAATATGACCACCCTGGTGGATAGGCTAACCGGCGGGCCTGCCACGGTGCTGGGTCGTCCGGACCTCTGCCAGGCCACTCTCAAGCCCGGCTCGCCCGCGGACGTGACCATCTTCGATCCCGAGGCGGAGTGGGTGGTGGATACTACCAAGTTTGTTTCCAAGGGCAAGAACACGCCCCTGGAAGGTGTAAGGCTGAAGGGCAGGGTGGTGTTCACCATAGTGAATGGCCGCGTGGTGTACGAAGACGAGGCGGTGAAGGTTGGCTAAGCGAGTGTCCCTGATTCTGGAGGATGGTACCTGGTACCAAGGGGAGGCTTTTGGTGCGGAGATATCCACCTATGGCGAGGTGGTGTTCAACACTAGCATGACCGGCTATCAAGAGATGCTCACCGACCCCTCATATGCAGGGCAAATAGTGATGCCCACCTATCCTATAGTCGGAAACTACGGTATAAACGGTGAGGACATGGAATCCAGGGGAATCCAGGTCGCGGGCTTCGCCGTTAGGGAACACTGCCTGCACCCCAGCCATACCCTCTCCAACATGACTCTACACGAGTATCTTGCATCCCAGGGAATTGCTGGTATATCTGGTATAGACACTAGGTCCATCACCCGGAAGCTGCGCGTGGCCGGTGTGATGATGGGAATGATTGCCGTGGAGACATCGCTCCAAGAAGCCCTGGCACAGATTAAGGATGTTCCGCGCTACGAGAACGTGGATTTCGTAGCTGGTGTGAGTACTGAAAATGCCTATCCATGGGACGATTCAGATTTGGAGCAAGATAGCCCCCTCATCCTGGTCAGCGACTACGGCTTGAAGTACAACATCCTTCGGATTCTCCGTGCCAGAGGATGCAGAGTGATGGCATTGCCAGTGGACGTCTCGACAAAGGACATTCTCGCTCTCGAGCCCGACGGCATTTTGCTGTCTCCTGGCCCTGGAGATCCGGCCTTGCTCGACTATGTGGTCGAGACGACCAGAGGTCTGGTCGGCCAGGTGCCTATGATGGGGATATGCCTAGGACATCAGGTCATCGCTCGCTCGTTGGGAGGGAGCACCTTCAAGCTGAAGTTCGGACACAGAGGGGGAAACCACCCTGTGCGTGAACTTGACACTGGACGGGTGCACATCACAGCCCAGAACCACGGGTATGCTGTGGACGCCAAAAGCCTACCTTCAGAACTGGAGGTGAGCCACGTCAACCTGAACGACGACACTGTGGAGGGTATACGGCACAGGGAACTACCCATCATGAGTATCCAGTACCACGCGGAGGCCGCACCAGGCCCCCAAGACAACGTGTACCTCTTCGACAAGTTCTTGGAGATGGTGAGGGCTAACAATTAAGGCGACCTGGGAAGAAACAACTCTAGATGCCCAATAACCTAAACAAAGTTCTGGTCATAGGCTCCGGGCCCATCGTAATCGGGCAGGCTGCGGAGTTCGACTATGCCGGCACACAGGCGTGCAAGGCCCTGCGCGAAGAAGGTGTCACCACCGTCCTAGTGAACTCCAACCCGGCGACCATCATGACCGACGAGGGCATCGCCGACATCATCTACATCGAGCCTCTGACAGTTGATGTCCTGGCCCGCATTATAGAGCGGGAGAGGCCAGACGGCATGCTTCCTACCCTGGGAGGGCAAACTGGCCTCAACCTAGCGGTGGAATTGGCCGACGCCGGGGTGCTAGACAAATACAACGTGGATCTTCTTGGAACATCCTTGGATACCATTAGAATGGCCGAGGACCGAGAGCTGTTTCGTGAGTTGCTGGTGGAGATCAGTGAGCCGATTCCTCCCAGTGCCATTGCTCAGTCGATGGGAGATGTCCGCCGCATCGCTCAAGAGATGGGACTGCCCCTGGTGATACGTCCTGCATACACTCTGGGAGGTACGGGAGGTGGCATTGCCACCACTTGGGACGAGTTGGAGGAGCTGGGCCCGGGCGGCCTGAGCGCTAGCCCCATTCATCAAATCCTGTTGGAGCGCTCCCTGGTGGGCTGGAAAGAGATTGAATACGAAGTGATGCGTGACGGTGGGGATAACTGCATCACAGTGTGCAACATGGAAAACATGGACCCTATGGGAGTGCACACTGGCGATAGTATCGTGGTGGCTCCCAGTCAGACCTTGACCGACAAAGAGTACCAGATGCTCCGCTCTGCCAGTCTTCGCATCATAAGGGCTCTGGGAATAGAGGGGGGATGCAATGTTCAGTACGCTCTTCGGCCTCATAGTATTGTGGGAGAGACCTTGCCAGGAAACTGGGAAGCGGATAGTGACTACTACGTCATAGAAGTCAATCCACGGGTGAGCCGCAGCTCGGCTCTGGCTAGCAAGGCAACGGGCTATCCTATTGCTCGGGTGGCGGCGAAAATAGCTGTAGGAAAACGGCTGGACGAAATACCCAACGCCGTTACGCAGCGTACTTTGGCGGCCTTCGAGCCGGCTTTAGACTACTGCGTAGTCAAAATACCTCGTTGGCCCTTCGATAAGTTCGCCGCGGGTGACCGCACCATAGGAACGCAGATGAAGGCCACGGGCGAGGTAATGGCCATTGACCGGTCCTTTGAGGCGGCCTTCCAGAAAGCGGTGCGGTCTCTGGAGATCGGGAACTCCACTATAATGTGGGAAGACCGTGAATGGCAGGACAGCGAAGAATCTACCCTGGACAGCCTTCCACTATGGCCCACAGACCTCAGGCTTTGGGCTCTGATGGCATCGATACGCCGAGGCTCAATGCCTGAGGAGGTGGCACGGCGTACCGGTATAGACCCCTGGTTCCTCTACCGTTTTCAGACCATCGTGGAGATGGAGCACCGCCTTCGCAGAGAAGACCTTGGCCCCAGGTTGATGTGGGATGCCAAGCGCCTGGGCTTCTCGGATGTACAGGTAGGAACCTTGGCGGATCAGCTTCCCAAACAGGTGAGACAGCTTCGCAAAGAGTGGGGCATTAAACCTGTGTACAAGATGGTTGACACCTGCGCCGCGGAATTCGAGGCTGCCACGCCTTACTTTTACAGTACCTACGAACAGGAGAATGAAGCCCAACCCCTGAAGGGGCCAAAGGCTTTGGTTGTGGGTAGCGGGCCTATACGTATAGGCCAGGGCATAGAGTTTGACTACTGCTCGGTACATGCTGCATGGGCACTCCAGGAGGAAGGCGTCAAGAGCATCATGGCTAACTCCAATCCGGAGACGGTGTCCACCGACTTCGACACCAGCGACCGTCTATACTTCGAGCCCTTGGATGAGGAAGGCATGCTGGATATTCTGGAGAACGAAGCCGAAGGAGAAGCTGATTCGGCTGTGTATCCTCCGTCCATGGTACAGTTCGGCGGACAGACAGCGATAAACCTTTCCCAGGCCTTGGACCGAGTAGAGATGCCTATTCTGGGGTCAACAGCGGATACCATCGACACAGCTTCGGACAGGGGACGCTTTGAAGACTTCCTGGCTCGTCTTGGGATACCTCAACCTCCCGGAGCAGGTGTGACCACCCTGGAGGAGGCTCTCAAGGTGGCCCATGGAACAGGGTATCCAGTTCTGGTGCGGCCCAGCTATGTTCTCGGAGGACGGGCGATGGAAATCGTGCAGAACACCACCGAACTCATTCGCTACGTGACGGCCGCTGCGGAATTGGGAATCAAGCATCCGATCCTCATAGATAAGTACCTGGGAGGTCGTGAAGTGGAGTTGGACGCTATCTGCGACGGCGAGACGGTATTTATTCCGGGGATTATGGAGCATGTGGAAAGGGCCGGAGTGCACAGCGGGGACTCTATGGCCCTCTATCCGGGGCTTACTCTCACCGAAGAGGAAGTAAGAACCATTGTTGAGCACACCACCCGAATAGGGCTGGCCCTCAATGTCAGAGGCCTTATGAACGTCCAGTATGTCATTGTGGGGGGCAGCCCATATCGCAGCCCACAGGTCCTGAGGGAGGAGAGCATAGATTCAACAGTCTATGTATTGGAAGTGAATCCCAGGGCCAGTCGCACGGTTCCATTTCTCTCTAAGATCACGGGTGTGCCTATGGTGAAACTGGCTACCAAGGTTATGTTGGGCAGAACGTTGGCCGAATTGGGATATGAGGGAGGACTGTGGAAGCGACAGAATGTGATTGGCGTAAAGGCTCCCGTGTTCTCTATGTCCAAGTTGGCTGGGGTAGATACCTACCTCGGACCGGAGATGAAATCCACCGGCGAAGTGATGGGAATCGACGTCAATTTCCAGGGAGCAGTAGCCAAGGCTCTCTTGGCTGGAGGGCTGCTATTTCGTTCAGGAGACTCTGTGCTTTTGA
>JASLXI010000092.1 GCA_030740415.1 Dehalococcoidia bacterium | reverse complement strand
GGTTATGCGGCACAGAGATTTCTCGTACAATCTCGGCCGGTATTTAGGAAAGGCATGGAGACTCCAACGTACCGTCCGATGTTGACGACCATATCTCCCAGGAAGATGGCGCTCCGAGACTTCAAATAGAAGCAGACGCTGCCCAGAGTATATCCAAGAGTATGTATGACCTTCAGCCCCCCCCCCAGTATTGGGAGGACCTGCCCTTCTCTCAAGAACTCGTCGGCAACGGTTTTGCACAGGAAGGGTATGGGAAGGGACGTTGCACCGAAAACGCTGAGGTAGGATACCAGGTGTCGTCCCTGTCCATAAATGCTGGTGTCCGCCTCGTGGACCATGACCTCAATGGAGGCTAGCTCCTTGAGTTCCGCCAGGCTCCCAGTGTGGTCGGGATGAGAATGGGTTATCAGGACAGGCTTCAACTCCTCGGCCTGCCGCCCTATCCCCTCTATGTACTCCACAACTATGTCGTCGTTGCCAGGATAGCCAGCATCTATCAGGGTCAGGTCTTCGTCGACCAAAAGATAGGTGTTCGGCCTCCTGGCCTTCTGGATGTGGTGAATCCTTGGCACTATCTCCATGAACGGCACTCCCGGCCCATATTCATGCCCATAGCCATTTCAAATCACTTCTCCAAGACGATGTCCCCGCTCTTTCCTCCCTGCTTTCTCACGAGCCTTATGCTCTCGATGTGAATGCCACGGTCTACCGCCTTGCACATATCATAGATGGTGAGTGCAGCGATGCTCACGGCGGTGAGGGCCTCCATCTCCACTCCAGTCTTGGCCGTGATCCTAGCTGTGGCCGTAATCTGCACCTGGTTATTCTTGTCGTCCGGTTCAAGTTCCACCTTCACCTGGTCAAGGGGCAGAGGGTGACAGAGAGGAATCAGCTCCGAGGTGCGCTTTGCCCCCATGATGCCCGCAATCCGAGCCACGGAGAGCACATCACCCTTCTCCATCTCGCCTTTCTTGATGAGCTCTAGGGTCTGCCTCTGCATCACCACGGAACCCCTCGCGACAGCCTCTCGCACGGTCTCGTCTTTCCATCCCACGTCCACCATACTCGCCCTTCCCTGCTCGTCCACATGGGTGAGGCGAGAGTCATCCTCAGAGGTGCCCGCCATGTCGGTGGCCAGCTTGTCGGCACGTTCGTTTTCGGGATGTCCGACATGCCCCCGCACCCACTCCCAGGTCACATTGCGCCGCTCCACTAGGGTGTCCAGGCAGTTCCACAGGTCCACGTTGGCCTTCCGCTTCCAACCCTTGGTCATTGTATTCACCAAGTACTGGCTGTCGCTGTATAGGGTGACGTCCGAACCCTCCGGAACGGCTTCCAGGCCCTTGATGGCGGCCATGACCTCCATTCGGTTGTTGGTGGCCCCGTCCTCATGACCAGCCAGCTCGGTCTCCTGGCCATCGCGTTGAACAATAGCCGCCCAGCCCCCGGGACCGGGGTTACCCAGGCAAGAACCGTCGGTGTAGATATGGATTTCCTCAGCCATATCTTTTACCATCCAAGCGTCGGGACAGTCCTCAACCTACCCACCAATCTGGTACATCTCAACTTTCCTCTCCAGAGACTCGGGCATGGAAGTTCGTATCTTCGAGTATCGGTCCGTGCGCTGACCCCATGCATCCGTTATCAGCGCCTCCAACTCTTCATCGCTGGCCCCCGCCTTCATAGGGCCTCGCAGATCGCGTCCCTCCCCGGCAAAGAGGCAGGTGAACAGCTGCCCGTCTGTGGACAGACGGGCACGGGTGCAATCGCTGCAGAACGCTTCCGTGACCGATGAAATAAACCCTATCTCCCCACTCCCGTGGAGATATCGATACCGATCAGCAACCTCGCCGCGGTAGTTCTTGTCCACCGGTTCCAGGGGAATCTCCGCGTTGATGCGCCGAACCAGCGCCGCCGAGGGGACCACCTGATCCAGCTTCCAACCATTGATGTTCCCCACATCCATGAATTCTATAAACCGAACGATGATGTCTGTACCCTTGAAGTACTTGAGAAGGTCGAGAATAGCATGGTCGTTCACGCCCTTCTGAACAACCGTGTTCAGCTTTATGGGGTGCAGGCCCACCTGCTGGGCTTTCTCGATGGCCTCCAGCACCCTCTTCACACCATAGCCACGGCCATTCATCTCGCCGAAGACCCCGTCATCCAGGCTGTCCAGACTCACAGTAACTCGTTCGAGGCCGGCATCCTTGAGGGCCTGCGCATCTTGCTCCAGCAGGTAGCCGTTGGTGGTAAGGGTCAGGTCCGCTATCCCCTCGATGGTAGACAGCATAGCTATCAATTTCTCCACTCCTGTGCGCACCAGCGGCTCTCCACCCGTTAGGCGCACTTTCTCGGTGCCCAAACCTACGAAGATGCGAACGAGCCGCGCTATCTCCTCGAAGGTCAGTATCTCTTGCCGCCGCAGAAACTGGTATCTCTCTCCATATATCTCTGCGGGCATGCAGTAGGGGCAGCGGAAGTTGCACCTGTCCGTCACAGAGATACGTAGGTCCTTCAATAACCTTCCAAAGGTATCTTTTACCATTCTCTGCCGCTGTTCCCTGTTCTCATTCTTTTCTGAGCCAGGGCCTATATTTTGCCCCAATGTGCCATCACTACTCAATCGTTATTCCTTATCGTTATCGTTGTTTTCTTGCTGCGAAGACCCGTGTTGATCAGTTCACGACTACGTTTTCAAATACTCCACCGCTTTCCTGGCCGCGCTACCGCGGTGGCTGATACTGTTCTTCTCCTCCATGGTCAACTCCGCCATCAATTTTCCCAGAGAGGACACGTAGAAAACGGGATCGTAGCCAAAACCGCCTGCTCCTTTGGGACTCAGGGCTATTACCCCCTCACACACTCCCTCAAAGAGCTCAACCGTCCCAGCAGGTCCAGAAATTGCTATGACGGAGCGAAAGCGTGCTCCACGACTGTTCCATTCTATACCTTCCAGCTTGGACAGTAAATGACGCACCCTATCCTCATCGGAGGCTTCGGGGCCAGCGTACCGAGCAGACATGACTCCGGGCTCGCCACCAAGGGCGTCGACCTCAAGACCAGAATCGTCGGCTAGGGAGAGGAGACCACTGACTGAGGCGAAGGCTCTGGATTTAAGGGCAGCGTTCTCCTCGAAGATGGTTCCCGTCTCCTCCACATCCAAGACTATGCCTTCTTCCTGGGGAGTAGTGACAATAAAGGGCACACCATCCAGGAGTACCACCAACTCTCGAGCCTTTCCGGCGTTGTTAGTAGCCAGAAGAAGCTTGGGTCTGCTCATCCCCGCGGGGGTCGTGCTCCCTTTAGACGGCAGAGAGTTCCCTCTCCATCGAAGGGATGTAGGTACCTTGCCGTGCCGCGCTGGTGAGCTTGGCCCGATGATAGAAAGCCTGTTTTGCCTTCTCCACGTTGGCAGCTTGGCCGCTCCACGCCTTCAAAGGCGCTGCCTGGAGGCCTCGGCCAAAGGAGAAGCTTAGCTGCCACGGGGCGCCGACAGTGGCAGCCCGCTGGTTGATGGCATTGAGATTGACCGTCGCCTCTTCGTCTCCCTGGCCTCCGGACAGGAAGACCACACCGGGAAGGCTATCCGGAATCGATCGTTTGAAGCAGTCAATGGTCTTCTCCGCCACTTCCTCCGAGCTTGCGCGATCGACAGATGTGTTACCAGAGGTCACCATGCTCGGCTTCAGGAGTATGCCATCAATAGCCACTCCTTGCCTGACAAGCTGTGCAAAGGTCTCTTTCAACGTAGCCTCGCTTGTCTCGAAACAGCGGTCTATGGTGTGATCGCCGTCCAAAAGCACTTCGGGTTCCACAATCGGGACCAGCCCAGCTTCCTGACTCAACGCTGCGTAACGCGCAAGCGCGTGGGCGTTGATTTCCATACAGCGGTCGGTTGGAATACCGTCACCGATGGTTATTACCCCTCGCCACTTGGCAAAACGAGCACCCAACTCAGCGTATTCCTGCAACCTGGCCAACAGGCCATCCAGTCCCTCGGTCATCAGTTCACTCGGAGAACCTGGGATAGGCTGTGTTCCCTTGTCCACCTTGATACCAGGAATAATGCCCTGGCCTACGAGGACCTTCACCAGGGGAGTGCCGTCAGCCCCGTTCTGTCGTATCGTCTCGTCAAACAGGATGATGCCGCTGATGTACTCGGAAGCGCCCTCGGTGCGGAAAAGCAACTCCCGATAGTTGCGCCTGTTGTCCTCCGTGGACTCCACGTTGATGGAGTCAAAACGCCGCTTGATGGTCCCGCCGCTTTCGTCCGCGGCAAGTATGCCTTTGTCCGGCGCAACTAAGGCCTGCGCAGTATCTTTTAGCTTCTGTACGTCCACGGTTCCTCCTTTTTAGCAAAACCTCTTCCTGAATGTTGCTGGCTTGCCAGCTCAAAACGAACTATCCGCTAATTATCCCTACGGTCTTTTCCACAACGTCCTTGTTCCCCAGGATCAACGGGGTGCGCTGGTGCAACTGCTCCGGCACTATGTCCATGATACGCCGTCTCCCCGTCGACGCAGCGCCTCCGGCCTGCTCGGCAACAAAGCCCAAGGGGTTAGCCTCATACATCAGCCGAAGCCTGCCCTCGGGACGGTTGATGTCCGCGGGGTACAGAAAGATACCCCCTTTAAGGACGTTGCGATGGAAGTCGGCCACGAGAGAACCCACGTAGCGTAGAGAGTAGCTGTCCCGCAGGCCCGTCACGGCTTGCTTAGTAGACTCATCCAAGGTCTTGAAGTTACCCTCGTTGGTGCTGTAATAGGGGCAGGCATCCGGAATGCGAAGGTTAGGATGGGTCATGGCAAAGGAGCCGATCTCGGGATCCAGGGTGAACCCCTGAACGCTGTTATGGGTGGCAGCTACCATCACGGTGCTGGAACCGTAAACAACGTAGGCCGCGGCGACCTGCTCGTTGCCTGGTCGTAGCAGGGAATCTTCGGTGACGGGATTGTCGACACTCC
>JASLXI010000091.1:1912-4981 GCA_030740415.1 Dehalococcoidia bacterium | reverse complement strand
CCTGATTACGTAGTACACGATGGCCACCAGGGAGAAGAGGAAGGGCAGCATCTCATATATGGGGGTGATTACGAAGTAGTAGTACCAGGGTTGGTCGCCGCGGTTCACGTCCTGCTGCACCAGCCAGTATCCAAGGGACTGCCACATTCCGCTGCCCACTCCTACCAGATTGGTGAAAAAGGTGGTGTATAGAAGCAGCCACACGCCGTAGAAGATGGCTGCGATACGCAGCCATATGCGCCGATCCCAGGTAGTACCCACCAAAGCCGAGAACCATAGCACAGTGATTGCCACCAAGACGGCGATGGCCATGCCCTTGGTCACAAGCACATCCTGTAGGGTAAAGAGCAGGTCCCCAGAAGGTGCACCTTCTGGGGAAGTCCTCTGAGCCAGGACTATTCCGGCAATGCTCAGGCGGTTCTGGAAGAAGCTGACAATGGCCGAGGCCTGGGGGGCGGTCAGAGTGGCCAGGAGGATCATGAATGTCCCTGCACGTGAGAACTGGGACAGCCTATGGGGAGTGCGGGGCGGGCCATAGGCGTATCCATAGCCAGGCCAGTAGTGGTACTGACTCTGATCAGAAGACGACTGGCTCCGGAGGGGGTTTGGACGTCTTAGCAGCCAGGGAATCCAGTCGGTGGCCGAGACTACGAGCAGATAGCTCCCCAGAATTGCCACCACCATAAAGGTCGTTTCCTTGGTAGCGAAGGCAAGGGCAAGGACGAGGGCTCCCCAATAGAGGTCGCGGGTCTTCCCTTCGTCCAGGAAGCGCCACAGCAATGCCACCAGGGCTAGCGTCCACACTGCCATGATTATGTCGTTGCGAGCGTAGCGGCTGTAGAAGAGCATCATGGGAGAGAAGGCGAGCATGGTGGCAGTTACCAACGCCCCTGCCGTGCCGAGGCGACGGTGCAGGAAGTAGGGAACGCCCACCAGGGCCGTGCCGAAGATGGCATACAGGACACGCGATGCGTAGTCGCTATCCCCGAGGAGGAAGAAAAAGGCGGCGACGCCATGGAACTGAAAGGGACCGTGCATGAGGGGTGAGTGCTGAAATCCGAAGCCTTCTGCAAGGCGAAAGCTGTAATACATGTGGAGGCTCTCGTCGTAGCTGACGGCCCTGGACCCCAAGTCCCAGAACCTCATCAATAGTGCCACGAGGATGAGAAGACTGTAAGCAATTACCTCCCAATGGGGAGCCAGGACGGCGATCAAGCCGTTTTCTTGATGCTCCTGTACTGGGGCGGAGGATGGTCCGTGGTTCATTATGGGTATGTCACTCTCGTACACGGTACATGGTCACATTCCCCTGGGAAAACACCTCATCCCCCAGACGGGTAAACTTGGCGAGGCCCTGGGTGCCATACGATGCCCTCTCGCGGGGGCCCACGACCACGTACTGTATATCGTATTTGTCCAGAAGCAGCGTCGCTTCTGAGCTATCCAAGGTGGCGTACATCGTACTCACGTCCTCTTCCCTGCCCTCGAAGGGCTTGCGGGAACCGCGCCATTGTTGTTCGTGCCAGGGCCAGCCTAGGACCGTGGGTAGGCCGGTGCTGCCCGATATTCTGCCGAAAGCGCTCCAGCTATCCCCAACCGCCTCCAACACACCCTCACCCTCCTTTCCGTTGTCCTGAAGCCAGCGAATGGCCGAGTATTCTCCGGGACTGCCTCGAGCAATGTAGGCCAGTCCATCTAGGATGGGATCGCCACTGAATTGCTCGCTCTTGGTCAAGGTTGCCTCTACAGGGTAGTACAGGCCGAAGATGAATAGAAGACCTATCAGTCCCCACCACCCCTTCATCGCCAGCCTGAGGATTGGCTGCGACGGCGGACTCATTGAACTGAGGAAGTATAGGCCAAAGGCTGAGGCGATGGCAAGGAGAATCCAAGCCTGGTAGTACACCTTGAATATGGTGTTCATCCTATTGTGGAAGAGGTCGTCAACGCGGAGAAACTCCGGCCCGAGTATCAGCAGCATGGCCAGAGATATCAGGGTAAGGACGAATACAAAAGCGGAGGACGCCCCGGACTCCACGTACCGTATTAGGCTGTAAAGGGCCACGAAGAGAAGAAGCACCAGGGGCAGTACGTTCAGGAACCGCTCAGATACCACGAGCAGAGGATTGGTAGACCAGGTCAGAGTGCTCCACCCCAGTTGCCAGGCCATCCAGATGAAGAAAGGCAGGAAGATCAGGGCAAGGACGATGACTGCCCTGGGCCAGAACTCCTTTGTTTCCTTTGCAAAAACTTCCACAGCATTATCACGGTTCCTGCAAAAGTGGCTTTGGGAGGGGTTCTCCGTTCCACAGCCTGAGCACAGCACGGTTGGATAATCCGCGGATAGGGAGAGTGCTGTGGGAAGCTGTCGAACAAGAAAGGGAATGAGTATCACCAAGAACAGTCCCCAGATGATGAGGAAGTGGACTGGCCGAGTGCCGATTTCGCCAACGGGAAGAATGCCCGTTGCCTGGCTGTCGACGCTGAGGTAGAAGGGAATATACATGAGTATAGCCGACGCAAGGGTCGTTAATAATGGGGGCCAGACCAATGGAAAAACCCGCGGCCAGCCTTCGCGGTCCTGACGGACAGCCTTGAAAATCAGCAGTGATGCCCACAGGACAGCGAAGGGGACGATGTCCCAAATGTTGATAAAGGCCAACGCCCCCAGAAGCAGCGCGGCCATGAAAACGGTCGACAGATTGCCTCGCAGCCATCGTGCTTCAAGGGAAACCGGCGAGAGGTAGAAATTTAGGCTAAAGGTCAGAAAGAGAAGAATAAATGGAATGGACATGACGTGGGGATGCAGGTCTCCCAATATGAAGCTGAAGAAGGGAAACTCCGTTATAGTGAAATCGAGGCTGCCACCCTGGGCATTGAGGGTATCGATGACCCGAGAGCCCCGCCACCACCATAGGTAGTCGGTGGGACGCCAGGATGAGACATCCACGGGGCCGAGGTCCTTAATTCCGATCCAACTCCAGAACGACGTCGTCCCCCACTCTCGAAGTCGCACGAACTCCAAGACACCCTCTAGGTTGCTCACTAGCAGCAACAACACAGGAGCCA
>JASLXI010000091.1:0-1902 GCA_030740415.1 Dehalococcoidia bacterium | reverse complement strand
CTCGAATTAGATTATACACTAGGCCAAAGGCTGCGGTGGCAGCCAGGGCAGGAACTAAGGCCAAAGCAAGGTTGTAGGATATGCGCGTAGGGATGAAGGTCAACTCCGTGAGATTGCCCATCATCAGATATCCGAAGTAGTAGTACGGGACATCGCTGCCCCTAAGCCAGGAATCCTCCGGTGGGAAGAAGTTCGCCAGCACGGAGGCATTGAGCAAGGCGAAGTCCATAGGCTGCTCCGTGGTATTGATGGAGGGATCGTAGGCGCGATAGACGACCCATGCCAGGTACACCAAGAGAAAAATACCCTCGCTTATGAGGATTATGTGGCACCCACGGCCGACGAATTCGACGATCTCACCACGGCTACGATACGCGTACCATCCAGAGGGGATTGAGAATAGGGCTAGTACTCCCCAAAGAGTGTAGGGGTTGGTGGGAACAAGGTGAAGGGAGCCCACGACCCACATAAACCAGGACAGCAACAGAAGTCCCAAGGGTTTGACTACGGAATACCCTCTATCGCTGAGACGAGGCAAAAGGGCGAAGGCCAGGGGAAAGGCCACAAGACCAATCAGCTCAATAACCAGGAGCCAGTAGAGGACGTTCAGCAATGCTTCTCACCAGTATCCTGATCACATTGAACCAGATTGGAGAGATGCTTTTTTCTCCCTCCATTAGTCAAGGGGAGAAAAAAGCTCCTCAACGAACTCCCGAGGATCGAAGGGCGCCATGTCTTGCACGGCCTCGCCTGTGCCGATGAAGAGAACCGGCAGTCCCAACTCCTGAACGATGGCAACGACTATACCAGCCCTGGCGGTGCCATCCAGCTTGGCCAGAAACACTCCGGTACATCCCACAGCCTCTGTGAAGGAGCGGGCCTGGGCCAGTCCATTTTGGCCAGTGGTGGCATCGAGTATGAGAAGGGCCTCATGAGGAGCCTCGGGATCGAGGCGCGAGAGGACCCGGGAAATCTTCTTCATCTCCTCCATGAGATTGAGCTTAGTATGAAGTCTACCTGCGGTATCCACCAGCACCACGTTGGCTCCCCTAGCCCTGGCGGCCTCCAGGGCATCATAGGCTATGGCCGCGGGGTCTCCACCTGGGTTGTGGGCAATCACGTCCACGCCCACCAGTTGGCCCCAGGCCTGGAGCTGGTCGATGGCCGCGGCCCGAAAGGTGTCGGATGCTGCCAGAAGGACTCTGTTGCCCTGCTCTTTGAAGTAGTGGGCCAGCTTTGCAACGCTAGTGGTCTTGCCCACTCCGTTGACCCCCATAGCAAGGATGACCATGGGGCCTCCCGAAACAGGCAACTGACCGTTATCTATGGCCGTGTCTTTGGGGGACAAGAGAGACACCATCTCCTGCTTCAAGAGTTCGATGGCATCGGAGGAGTCAGTCAGGCGATGTGCCGACGCCTCTTCCCGAACCCTTTCGATGATCTGTGCTGTGGTGGCGACTCCCACGTCGGCGGAGATGAGCAGCTCCTCCAGTTCTTCCCACAGGGCGTCATCCAAGCGTGAGCGTTGCCCGATCTGGGTCACCCGAGCGAGCCAGGATTCTCTACTACGCTTCAGACCAGTCTGAACCTTGTCGTGCCTTCTCAACAGCTTGAACATTGGTTTTCATCTTAGCATGGGCTCTTCTGGAGTCGCAAGCTGAGACCTATTCGCTTGAACTTTCGATCATGTCTGATACTATGAGTGATGCAAATCACAGCTGGCAGGATACCTGGTAGGGGTGATATGAGGTTCTGGGAGAAGAGCAGCGCATTTCTAGAGCAACATTCTGGGTGGGTAATCCTGGGAGTGATTGTAATAACCTCCATCCTTGTCATTCCCCTTTTGACCATGGCTCCGGAGGAAAACGCCTCGGGAGACCCCGGAGGCCGTGTGTTCGATCT
>JASLXI010000090.1:1792-5022 GCA_030740415.1 Dehalococcoidia bacterium | reverse complement strand
GACGAATTTTCTCGGGGGCAGCAATTACAGTTGATTGCCATCGTTACTGGCGTGTTTGGGAGCCTGAAAGAATGATGGAGCTGCCTCAGCCAAGAATGGTTGGGGGCCCTTCGGTAAGCGATAGACGCCAGCCTTTGGGCGCCGCCAGCTAGCGTTCAGAGTCTGTGGCCTGCTCAGACAGAGTTACATTGTGGTCTGCTTATGTACGAAGGAAATAAGAAACGCTTGAGCGCGGGGGGGAGGAAGCAGTGGCAGTGAGTAGGGCACCCAAGAGCCGCATCTTTGCGTTATTCCTGCTGCTGATGGCCTTGGTCGTCGCTTGCGGCGGGGATGGAGGCCCTGCCAGCATGGAAGAAGGCCGCGGGGAACATACAACAACACTGCTTCCAGATAGCCGCCTGCTTGTCACCGGGGGCCGGGGATCGCGCCCTCTTACCTCGGCAGAGATGTACGACCCATCCACGGACATTTGGTCCCCTGCTGGAAGCATGGCACAGGCGCGATATAGACACACTGAAACGACACTGGAAGATGGCCGCATACTGATTGTCGGCGGGGACGGATTAGCAGGGCGAAAACCCCTTGCATCGGCAGAGTTGTACGATCCCGCGACCAACACATGGACCTCGGCAGGCAGTATGACATACCCACATGGTCTCGGGCACACCACGACGCTCCTACAGAACGGGAAGATTCTAGTAGCCGGCGGCTCCTCGGTCATCAACGATTCTAATCGAATCACTGCATTTGCAGAGCTATACGATCCCTCTGCGAACACGTGGTCTCTAACCGGAGACATGACCGAGGCACGTGAATACCATAAGGCGGTTCTGCTAAAGGACGGCAGGGTACTGGTTATGGGAGGGGCTTCGACTGAATTATACGATCCCTCCACAGGCACCTGGTCCCAGGCCGGCGAGTATGCCAAGGAGCACGTGTTGGACTTCGCTGCAGTACCGCTGGACGACGGGAGAGTGCTGGTATCTGGCGGTGGACAAGCAAAGAGTTATGGACGAGTGCCATCTTTCAGCCACTCAGACATTTACGACCCTTCGAAGGGCGAATGGTCCCCGGCCAGCGAGATGACTGGTAAACAACGTGAGCATTCGTTAACGCTACTGAAAGATGGCAGGGTACTGCTTTTGGCACTCAAATCGGCAGAGTTATACGATCCTATCGAGGATATGTGGTCCTTGGCAGGTGAGATGTCCCAGAATCGTGCTCACACGCACACCGCAACGGTGCTGGAGGACGGTACAGTCCTCATAGTCGGCGGCAGCAGGATTACACGGGACATTTACGGTGGAATAACTGACCGTGAGGGCATGACCTCAGTGGAGTTGTACGACCCAGCCGTGGGGTGGGAAACGCGATAATGGAACCAAACGCGGCCTTCGGTGTGAACGAGTCTATTAGCTAGTTGGGCAGCAGTTCTCCCAATATGGACTTGATGGATTCGATTATTCGAACCTGGGTTACTTGGATATGGATAGTCTTGGAGAAGGTACCTCAACCGACCCTTGATTTTATCTGGACGTCTGTTACGCCACTTTCCGCAATGCGCAACAGCACAGTGCCTGGGAGCTCCGTCAGATGCATCGTAATTTCCAGTGGAATCGTAGAAGGTTGAGTCTTCCTCGGTCCAGTCTCCTTTGAGCGCTATTGGGTCCATGACTTTGACCATATTGAGGACTAAGGTGTGATTGCTGGTGCCCAGATGTGCCGGGAAGGAACACGGATAAAGCGTTGTTAGTAATTGAAAGGGGGGCTGAATCAACCCGAGGGGACGACACCGACAGCGTCGAATAGCTGCAAGCCAAGGCACCCAATAGCTCCAATATCCCGATAAGTACCAATGCAACGAGGAGACCCTTAGCGATCCGGGACACCGATGACGCCAACTGGCGCAGAGCGTCTCTGGATTCCATGCCATGACAAGCCTATCATTTTCCACGATAACCTACATGGCACACCGAAGCCCATTGACCGTCAGGAGAGCATGAATTAGCATACGCTATGGATTGCTAGAGTCTCAGGGTCACAGACTAGGAGGGCATCGCCTATGAACGCCTTGGTAATAGGTGGAACTGGACCATCTGGTCCCCACATCGTTAATGGCCTGATCGAGAGAGGATACGATGTAACCGTACTTCACGGTGGGCAACACGAGGCCGAGTTCATTCAGCCCGTGGAGCACATTCATACCGACCCTCATTTCGCGGAGACCCTTGAATCTGGCCTGAAAGGCCAAGCCTTCGATGTTACGATAGCCACCTATGGGAGGATACGCTTGGTTGCCGATGTGGTCAAGGGCAAAACTCAGCGGCTCATCACTGTGAGCGGCGGCATGCTCTACGCACCTAGAAACGACCCCCGATGGGGACCGCTAGGGGCTCCCGCAAGCATCCCAGAAGATAGCCCTCTGACAGACGACCCAGGGGGCCCGCGACTTCCTTATATGATATGGTTTACCGAGCAGGCCGTCATGCAGGCCCATAACGAAGGACACTACAATGCGACGATCTTTCGCTATCCCGGGATCTACGGCCCAGGTGCCCCGGCCAACCCTGAATGGAGTATCATCCGTAGGATATTGGACTCACGTAAGCACTTCATTGTCTCCAGCGGAAGAGGAGGTAGCCGACGCGCCTATGGGCAAAACGCCGCTCACGCCGTGCTTTTGGGGGTCGATAAGGCCACTGAGTCTGCCGGCCAGGTCTACAACGTCGGAGAGGAGATCCAGTACTCTCAGCGCCAGGTCGTCGAGTTCATCGCAAAGCTGTTGAACCACGACTGGGAGCTAGTTGAACTGCCCCCAGCATTAGCCAACAGAGCACACCGAGGTGGCACCGCACAGGGGAGTAGCGGTGGGTCTGACTTCGATATCACCAAGATACGGAGAGAACTGGGATACCAAGACGTTGTCTCAGCAGCAGATGCCCTCACACGTTCCGCCGAGTGGCTGCTGGCAAACCGACCCGAACCCGGCGGGGAGATTGAACAGCAGCTCGGCGACCCATTTGCTTACGAAGCGGAAGATGAGCTAATTCAAGCGTATAGGGAGGGTATGGCCCAAGCGGAGAAGGTCCAGTTCCCAGAGGTAAATTCCGGTCATATGTATCGGCATCCCAGGCAGCCCGGCGAAGCCTGGGCGCCACCACGGCGTCGCTAATCATCACAAGTCCCGTCACTGGAGGAAGAGCCAAAATGAGCAAATTATTCACCCCCAT
>JASLXI010000090.1:0-1782 GCA_030740415.1 Dehalococcoidia bacterium | reverse complement strand
AAAAGACGGTCATCCTACGGCCTGGCACATGGTCCATCTAGGAAGCAGGGCTGTAGGAGGGGCAGGATTGGTGATGCTTGAAGCCACATCCGTCACCCCCGAAGGTCGCATAACTCCCTGGGACCTGGGGATGTGGTCGGATTCACACATCAGCTCATTCCAGCCAATAGCGGAGATGATCACATCCCAAGGAGGCACTCCGGCCATCCAGTTGGCACATGCCGGAAGGAAAGCCTCACACGACCGCCCCTGGGCTGGAAACGAACCTCTGGGTGTCGACGAAGGTGGCTGGCAGGTGGTAGGGCCAAGCCCAATACCATTCAACACCAACGAGCCGACTCCCCACGAGCTGACGTACAAAGAAATACAGCAACTCAAGGACGCCTTTGGCTCGGCTGCGAAAAGGACAGTGGAATCCGGTATCAAGGTCATCGAACTGCACTTGGCCCACGGATATCTCGGCTTTGAGTTCCTATCGCCGCTGTCCAACCAAAGGACGGATATGTACGGAGGTTCCTTCGAGAACCGCACAAGATTCCCCATGGAAATAGTAGACACCGTGCGGGACTCTATCCCAGACTCAATGCCGCTTTTTGTTCGCATCTCCAGCACCGAGTACATGGATGAAGGTTGGGGTATAGAGGACTCCGTACTGTTCTCAACCCAGCTAAAAGAGCATGGTGTAGACCTCATCGATTGCTCTTCCGGGGGTAACTCGCCTTCGCAGCAAGTCAAGTTCTTCCCGGGATACCAGGTCCCTTTCGCGGCCCAGGTCCGCTCCGGCGCCAACGTGTTAACTGGAGCGGTGGGACTGATAACGGAACCCCATCAGGCTGAGGAAATACTTCTTGAGGAGCATGCAGACGTAATTTTCATGGGACGCGAGCTGTTGAGAAACCCGTACTGGCCCCTCTACGCACAGCAGACCCTGGACGAGGACCCCACGTGGGCCAATCAGTACTTGCGAGCAATCCCAAGTCAACCGAGCACTAGTACACGTCGCTGAACTACGAAAGTTAGTAGTAGGTTGCAGACGCTGCTTCCGGCTTCAGCCTGTCTATGTATTCCTTGCGAAACTTGGCAACCTTGGGAGCGATTATCACCTGGCAATATGGCTCGTATGCGTTCGTCCGATAGTATTGCTGGTGGTACTCTTCTGCCAAAAAGAACGCGGTCCCAGGAGCAATCTCAGTGACAAACGGCTGATCCCATATGTGTACCGCCTCAAGCTTCGTAATCACCTGCTCGGCTATGATCTGCTGCTCAGGGGTATGGATGAATATAACCGACCGATATTGCGGACCAACATCCGGCCCCTGACGGTTCAGCGTCGTTGGATCATGGATCGCAAAGAATATTTCCAACAATTCTCTATATGAGATAATGCCGGGGTCGAAGGTAATCTGAACGGCCTCTGCGTGTCCCGTTCGTCCCCCACAAACCTGTTCATAGGAGGGAGATGGCACATGGCCGCCTGTATAGCCCGACTCGATCTTCTCTATCCCGCGGAGCTGCTCGTAGACCGCCTCAAGGCACCAGAAGCAGCCCCCTGCCAACGTCGCAATTTCTTTGTTATGATCGTTCATGGCCTTTTGTCCTCCTAACGCAGGCACATCAGATATGACTGGAGAATCACGCGGGCGCCAACTAAGACACCCATTATCAGCCATGCAGCATGCGTTGACAATCGCACGCACAAGCGTTGTTTGTAATCATTGCTTATTCCCCAAGGAGAACAAAGACTGAGTCATCCCAACCCTTTCGACAATATCTTCTGGGAAG
>JASLXI010000008.1 GCA_030740415.1 Dehalococcoidia bacterium | reverse complement strand
AAGCGACTTACTGGGCAACAAAAGGTGGGCCATGCCGGCACGCTGGACCCCCAGGCTACCGGTGTGCTGCCCATCTGCATAGGCCAGGCGACCAGAATAACGGAGTATCTGGTGGACAGCCCAAAGACATACATGGCTCTATTCCAGCTAGGGGTCTCCACCGATAGCTACGATGCCATGGGGCAGATTACAGAGACCAAGGACCCCTCTTACATCACCGAGCAGGACATCAGTACAGCACTGCAGAAGTACAGCGGCGTCTTCCATCAGATCCCACCCATGTTCAGCGCCCTCAAGAAGGACGGGGAACGACTCTACAACCTGGCCAGAGCGGGTAAAGAAGTGGACAGACCACCCAGAGAAGTGGAGATCTACAAGCTGGAAATCATCCAGTGGACTCCCCCCGAAATAAAGCTTGAGATAGAGTGCGGAAGGGGAATGTACGTGCGCTCTCTCGCCCACGATTTGGGCACCGACCTCGGGTGCGGCGCTCACCTGAAGGAGCTAAGCCGCCTCCACACCGGCCCCTTCGATATTTCCGACGCAGTCTCCATGGATCAGGTGGAGGAGGCATGTCAGAACGACGACTGGCGGTCTCTCCTGCTCCCAATAGATTTCCCTCTTCTGAAGTTCAAAGCCGCCATCGTACAGCGAGGCAAGGAAGAGGCCATAAGACGGGGGCAGGGCATCTACCTTGGGCTTCCATCCAGGGACGTATCCACAAGCGACATGTATCGTCTGTATTCCGTGGATGGTGAGTTCCTGGCACTCCTTCACCCTGGCAAGGTACGAAGCCTGTGGCAGGCCCAGAAAGTCTTCAAGCTTCGTTCCCGATCACCACAGGGCCCATAAACCTCACGCCATCTCTCCAATATCACTCAAATGGCGGAGAACTTGGGTCCAGTCACCCAAGTTCTCCAAGCAAAGGGTTGACAATTCCTTTGCCAAGCATATATCTTCTAACACAAGCTACTTGGAAGCTAGGGAGGTGAACTCATGGAAGCTTATTGCTTCAAGTGTAGGGCCAAGAGGGAGATCAGTGGGCCGCAGCAAGTCACCCTCAAGAATGGTCGTCCTGCTACCCAAGGTACTTGTCCTCGATGTGGCACCAAGGTCTTCCGCATCGGCAGGGGATAATTAAGCTGTCCCGGTTGAAGACAGTGAATACCCGTGTCAACCCCCGAAGATGACGCGCGTACTGCGCGGAGCCTCCGAGTCTATTACTCACGCTGGGTGGCTAGGAATCAAATCTATATGCCCTACGCGTGCAACTGAGCAACCACTCCCAGAGAGCGATCTCCCCCGATGTGGCCAACGGTAGAGAGCAATGGCCTCAGGCAGAAACAGGGGGTATTTGCTGGGGTCGTGCGCGATCGGTCGTTCTTGTTAGCCCGCCTGGGTCATTAGTCCATATCGCTCGAGAAGCACTGGCGGATTACTCTCCAGAAGCGTGGCCGTCTCTTCTCCCGACAACCCGGCACCCCTCGCTATCTTCCCAATCAGATCTGTAGTGAAAAGGTCTTCTGGGTTATGCGCATCGGAGTCCAGCAGAAGCTTGGCTCCACCGCTTAGGCCCACTCGAGCCACGTGGCCATTCGTAAGGGAGTGCCCTCGTCGCGCTGATAACTCCAGGAAAATACCCCTCGCCGCCGCCAACGAGGCTTCCTCCTCCGTAATGAGTCCGGGATGGGCCAAGATATCCACGTTCGAAGAACCAAGGGCGGCGAGATTGCTCCCCGGCTCTACAGGCTCTACTATCGTCTCCCCGTGAACCAGGACAATCTGTGCACCCAGGTCCTTGGCCCGCTGGGCCGCATCGCCGATGAGGCTCTTTGGCACGTGGGTAATCTCCACTCCCGCAAGGGCCATTATCCCCCAGGCCTCCGTCGCCCTGCGGCACTCCGCCAGCAGGGTCTTGATGACCCTCTCCTGATCCTCCAGGCCCACGTGGTCAGTCACAGCGATGACCTTGTAGTCCTGGACGTGGGCTGTCCGTATCAACTCCAAGGGAGATAACACGCCGTCGCTGAGGTAGGTATGAGTATGGAAGTCGTATATCATGGCTCTGATGCCATATCCTTGACACCAGAGGATAGCATGGACAAGGGCCTCCCAACAATAGAATAGCGATAGATGACGACAAACCTCTATTTATTCAGGTTGCGCCACACTGTCACCAAAGATATAATCGCTAACAGGGTCTCCCCCATGAGAGGGATTCCAAAGCGGACTCGTCCCCTTTGACGTCCTTCCGTGGCCCTTATGGGAGCATGGTCAGGCAATCACAGCCAATCCAGGAGCGTGGCAAATGAAGGTCTACTGGAGAGAGCACAGGACTGGACAACGGTTAATCCTTGACTCAGAAGCTGGGCAACAGGAAGAGGTGGGAGGCGTACGTCAAACTCCTCGCGGATTCGATGCACTTGCCAAGACCACGGGGTACGACCCCGGACGCGCACAAAAAGGCTTCGCCACCCTGGAGGACGCCAAGGCCTTTGTCGAGGCCTTCCATCCCTGGGACATATTCATCGGCAGCACAGAGATAGAGGTCGACGAGGCCGTACACCCTATGCCGGAAGAGAACTCGTAGACACCACATACCATGGAGGCACACATGCCCCTGTTTTACGACAAGGAAGTCAAGGTCTTCAAGACCTCCTGTGGCCCCTACAACAACAATGCATACCTCATAGTGTCCCCTGAGACCAACGAGAGTATCATCATCGATGCTCCCATGTGCCCCCAGGAGCTTCTGGATGAGGCCAAAGGCACCCAAGTCAAGGCCATCCTCATCACCCACACCCACCAGGACCACCTTGCGGGACTCGAGGAAATCGTCGCTGCTACTGGTGCCCCAGTCCAGGCCCACAGCGAAGACGCCGCGGCCCTGCCCATATCTCCAAGTGCCCTGGTCAAGGACGGCGACACCATCACAGTGGGGACCATAGCGCTGAAGGTAATCCACACACCCGGCCACACCCCTGGGTCAGTCTGTTATCTGGTCGGCAACCACCTCTTCTCCGGCGACACCCTCTTCCCGGGCGGCCCCGGGAGAAGTAATTCCCCTCAGGATTTGCAGCAGCTTATAGAAAACATCACCGAAAAGCTCTATGCCCTTGCGGACGACACCTCCCTGCTGCCAGGCCACGGCCAGGACAGTACCCTAGCCCTCTCAAAAGAGGAATATCGCATCTTCGCCCAGAGGAACCATCCCGAGGACCTGAGCGGTGACGTCCTCTGGCTCGAAAGCTGAGATAACATCATGGAAGACCCAAAACAATCAATGCATGTGGAGACCGTCCAGGGACGAACCCTTAACTACCTCACTGTGTACCCCCAGGAATATGACCCCAACCTTGCCTACCCCCTCATCATCCTCCTGCACGGGTTCGGTGCCAACATGTATGACCTCGCCGAACTGTCCCGGTTGATAGACATCAGGGGCTATATATACGTGTGCCCCAACGCTCCAATCTCCGTCCAGCTGGAGCCCGGCATGGTCGGTTTCGCCTGGACGGAACCGAGAAGCGACGACCCACAGCAGGTCCTCAACGCAGAGGACAAGCTAAACAGCTTCTTCCGGGAGGTCATGGAGAACCACGGTGTAGCTCCGAGTAATTCTCTCCTTCTTGGATTCTCCCAGGGTGGTAGCATGACTTACCGATGCGGTCTGGGCCGCCCCGATCTCTTCGCAGGCCTCGTGGCACTCAGCTGCTCCATCCGGAATCCCGATGCGATGAGGGAGAAGCTGCCAACCGGGCGCGATCAGTCCATCTTCATTGCCCACGGCCTGCGAGACACCATCCAGCGAGCTCAGGACTCCAGAGACTTCCTTGAGGCCGAGGGTTACAACCCCACCTACAATGAGTACGATATGGCCCACGAGATCAGCCCAGAGGTCATCCGCGATCTGGTGCCATGGATCCACCAGGTTCTGCCACCGCTACGGCGCTAGCAATGGCACCACATAGTACATAACATACCAATTTACTGCGCCTCCAATGGGAGTAGACTGGCAGGCTTGCAGAGAAGCCTACGCATGAAGATCTGACTAAGCTACGTACGTAGATGAGCTATGACAGCGATTGCCAGATGATGCTTGATTTCCACAGCAGACCTCTTTGTAGCCGTTATAGGTCTAGGTGTATGTACCCTTCTCCTAGAGAAAAGCCTCCCATCAGACATAACGGATGCCGAGGACAAAAGACTTTCGGGCAGCATAGCCGACGTTGACACTAAATTTTCCACCGCCGACGAGACTCTCCGGGCTGACCCGAGCAGCGCGGACCGGAGACTCTCCTCCAAAGTAGCCCTACCGCAGATACTCCATCGGACCAGCTTGGGGTGCGAGCCGATGAATTGGTGGCTTCGCTCAATACCCTGGAGACAGCCCTCAGTGCGGGGGCCTCAGACACCGCAACCGAGCTCAGTGACAGCATTCAAAGCGTCAGAACCCGACTCGACAGCGTGCGCTCTGAACCTGCAACCGCGGACACGCCTCTGGAGGAGCAACTCGCCTGCGACCTAGATAGTCTGACCACAAATGTGAGTACTGTCTCTACGGACCTGGCGACCCTATCCACCGATCTGGATACCCTGGAGACCGACACCGACCAGCTGGTGGTCAAAGCAGCCCGCTTCTGTCTAGACGTTGCACCGCTGTATGAGCAAGCCAAAGACAGCATCGTAGAGATTCTGGATAAGGGAGATGTACTCGGCTCCGACTTCATTTATGGCTCCGAGTACGTGATCAACGCCTGGCATGTGGTGTTGGACATTCCTGGAGGAGACCTGTCCGTCAGGACTACCGATGGCACAGAGATCAATGCCAGCGTGGCCGGCAAGAACATATCTGAAGATGTAGCGGTACTTCGGCCCATCCATACCGTGTCACCACCGCTGCCCCTGCCCCGAGCCAACTCCTCTCAGCTTACTATTGGCCAGCCAGTGCTTGTGACAGGCGGTCCTATAATCCTTGACGGTTCGGCCTCTTCAGGCATCATCAGCGACCTGGAACGCACACAAGAGAAGGATTGCGAGGATACGGCTTGTGAATTTTGCACCGATCTGGTGCAGATCGATACCACGGCTACCAGCAGCAATTCGGGTGGCCCAGTCTTCCACTCCGACGGCAAGGTAATTGGAATTATTTTGCTGTGTGACATTTCCAGCGATACCAACTTCGCCCTCCCATCCAACGTGGTGAAGACTCCAGCCGATTCCGTCATTGGGAGTTAGAGCGCCAGCCACCCGGGCCAGCCAATTGTGGGTGCGGCCCTACCCTGCCTACGGAACAACTAGGGGGTCGTTCTCGGTAATGACCCGCGTCTCCTTCGCAAGGGCCTCGCGGATGTTCTTCGACAGCGCGAAAAGCCCGTGGTGCGCCTCGCCATCGTAAGACCCCAGCAAGGTGCATCCCCTTTGCGCGAGACGACGGTCGACCTCCTGGGCGGTCAGGTCAAGAGGGCTGGGACCCAGTGATACCAGGTTGAAGCCCCAGTCAAAGGAAAACGATGGAATCATAGCGTGGTATGGGTAAACCCCGGGGAAGACACTTTCGAGGGTGTTTGAGATGGCCGTAAACGCGTCCAAGTTACCCGCCATGCACGGCTCCGACTGCACCGCCATCAAACCCCCGAAATTCAAACGTCGACGGAGCAGGTCGTAGAAGCTCCTTGTATAAAGAAAGGAAGCCGGACCTGCCTCTTGCGGATCCGGCAAATCGATCATAATAACGTCGTAGGTATCCTCGGTGGTCTCCAAGTACTCTTTTGCGTCCCTGAAGTAAAGCTCCACCCGCGGATCATCAAAGGCTCCCCGATGATGATTGGGTAAGAACCGTTGGCAGATATCCACGACCTCACCGTCCAGGTCCACCATCACCGCCCGTTTCACCGTGTCGTGGGCCAGCACCTCCCGCAGTGTTGCGCCCTCTCCACCGCCGGCAATGAACACCGATACAGGGTTGGGGTGAGTTATCAGCGCGGGGTGTACAAGGGACTCGTGGTACACAAACTCGTCGGACTCCGACGATTGTGTCTTACCATCCAATACCAGGCAGCGACCAAAGTCGAAGGTGTCCACCACCTCAACCTGCTGGAAGCGGGTCTTGCCTGAGAATATGATCTCACGGACCTCCACGAACTGCACTAGAGATGGAGTAAGGTATTCCTTGAACCAACTAGAGTTGCTCTCGTCCATTTTCCCTGCAAAGGCTACTAGCCGGCAGATACCACCGCTAGCTCCAGAAGCACGCCGCGCTCAATCTCAGTAATCGAGTGCTCTTCGCTCTCCAGACTCTTGACCACCATCTTTGCCGCTTCACGGGGCTTGAATCCCTCGCCACAGGTAAAAATGTCGACAGCGGCGTATCCAAACTCCGGCCAGGTGTGTATGCAGAGGTGAGACTCAGCTATGGCAACCACTCCAGTCACGCCCTGGGGACTGAATTGATGAAAGGACTCACCTATGATCGTTGCGCCCGTCTTCTCAGCCGCCTCCAGAAGTGCGTGCCTGATATAGGGCAGGTCGTCTAAAAGGTTCCGGTTACAGTCTTTTAGCTCCAACAAAAGATGTGTACCTAGTGCATTCAATCACCCGCCCTCCTGTGTAAAATTTGCAAAGGCCCATTATACCTATTCCGTTCGGTTAATCAAGAGCGACAATGTCATCATTGATCAACTACCCCACAGTTATTCCCGTGGCCCCTCTTTATTGGAGACAGCCAAACTTGCCAGACACACAGAACCCGCTGAAGCCACATTGGGTACAGCGGGCCTGGGCTAGCGAATTAGCTTTGTGGTAGGCTAAATAGCGTTGCTATTTAGCGGGCACTCTGCAATGAGCGGCCTAATGCCCACCGCAAGCGCACCCACCCTCGCCGCCACCACCGCAGCCCCCGCCACCTCCGCCACACCCCTCGCCGCCGCAAGCGCATCCACCAGACTGTATATTGGGATTGTTAATTACGAACCCACTCCTCATCAACCCATCCATGTAGTCTATCTCTGCACCCTCCATAAGAGGGGCGCTATCCTGGTCTATGAGTATGCTCACACCATCAGTCTGCACCACCGTGTCATCCGACTTGGCTTCTTGCTCCAGTGCCAGCATATACTGGGCTCCTCCATTAGCACCGGGCATCAGGATAACCCGCAAAGAAGAGCCTTCCTCTCCTTGCTCCACCAGAATATCCTTCAACTTCTCGACGGCCAAGGGACTGATGTTAATCACAGATGCTCCTTTCAGACTGGGGCATTAAGCCAAAACGTTTTCCGTGCACTTATGAGCCGAACCGATTGGCATACTAGCATAGCGGCAATTGAGCGTCAAGGCCTATGCCACCAGGGACGTTCCACATCTGTCTGAACCAGGCCCACACATATCAACGGAACAGATCCATGGACGCCTCTCGTAATAGAGACTTGGCGTGGGCTTCATCATCTCGCGAATAATTGCATCCACGGGCTATCACCACCGGTACAAGGCTCACTTTCCCCGCTGCCAGCTCCGCCGCCGAAGCGATCTGGTCTGCTATGGCCGCCACGCTGACCCTCAGGGAGTAGCCATATGGATCTGTCTGACCTCTGTAGTCCATCAGGGGGTTCATCCCAGCCACGCCTAACGCCACATCCGTGCTGCCCATCCTCCATGGTCTCCCAAAGGTGTCCGATATGATCACGGCAACGGAAAATCCGGTCCGTGCCATGAGCCCATCCCTTATGCAACGGGCAGACCCATCCGGGTCCTCGGGCAGCAATGAGACCATCTCTTCCCCGGGGACGTTTGAGGCATCGACGCCGGCGTTGGCGCAGATGAAACCATGTTTGGTCTCCACTATCAGAACGCCCCGGTCCATCCGCACAATCCTCCTGGTCTCCCGGAGCACAACCTCCACCAGACGCGGGTCCTTCTCGTACTGTCGGGCAAACTCCTCTGCCAGGGACGACGGCTTCACATCTCTAAGGTCAACAACAGCCCCTTCCGCCTTGGACACTATCTTCTGAGTAACCACAACAATATCGTCCGCCTCAAGAGGAGTCCCCTGGGCCTGCGCGGCCTCGAATAACAAGGGGGCTAGGTCGTCCCCCTTGTTCACCTCAGGAATACCAGTTACTCCTATAATACTGAGCTGAGGTATCGCCGTCATGCGCTAACCCTAGTAAGAATGAATATAAGAAATGAAGGAAGTCGAGCGATCATTACTGCTCGATTATAATTGCCCAGAGGTAATTTGTGGAAGAACAACGTAGCCAGTTCGTCAAATACGACTTCTACAAGCTCGACCCCCAGTGGAGGTGGCTTCCACCCCAAGCTTCCACCCCAAGAGAGAGAAGAGCGCAAGCAGGAGTGCACTGCCACCTTGGACGAGTCCTCCTCCGACGCCTCTATACTGTCCTAAAACCTGGTCGGCATACGCGGCGACTGCGACTTCCTTCCATGGAAGGGAAAGGTATCTTGGGGCCTGGAGTAACCCCAATCCTCCCTGGCCATGCCCAGACACTCCCCCTATATGGGTCCACAACGTCACCCTGGCAAGGAAGAAACCACCCCTACCATACGCCAGGGGTAGGTCGAAAATACCTCTTCGTCTATTCCTTTGTAAAGACTGCAAAGACCCACTGCTGGTAACAATTCTTCGCCAATGACCGTCAGCGTGTGGTGGAGGACCGCTTTCGAGTGGGGCACAAGTATCCCTCCGCCAAGATAACCACCACATACTCCTGTGGCCTGAGCTGCGAGACCAACTCTCCAAAGGACTTTCCGGAGTTTGTCATGGACCTCCGCGGGTCCGGGGCAGGTCCTTATGCAGAACGGGACGCCTCCATCCTCAACCTGCATCGCTCGGAACCTGCCCGACACCCTGAACTCCCTGAGCTAGTGGAGTAAAGACCCACTCACCCTGAGCTTGGAGCTTGCCAAAGGATCAAAGGGCCTCACCTCGACCGCAATTCACCGATAGTGCTCCGACACTCCCTTTGCACTCCGCCTGAAGAGGGGGCAAAGGACATTGACAAGGGAATGTATTTACCTTATATTTTTTTGCATCGTGCTTTCTAGCACAACCGCATGCGTAGCCAGGAAATGGAGACGCCCCTGCCCCTGTTGGACTTAACAGAGGGGCACTGCGAAAAGGGATACAAGGCTCTTTCCGCGGAAGTCTCACACATAGGGGTTGACAAAGCTACACTGATAGTGTAAAAAAGCTGTTGGGTTTGACCGCGAAAGGAACGGAGTATATGCACTTATCCAGATATCCATCAAGAGCAGGTCCTATCTTTATGCCCGGAGGTTTATACGTCCCGGGCATAAGACATGTGAAGTGGTCGACAAATTTTGAAGAGCCCGCATCAAGAATCGGGTCAACAAGGGGGGTTAAGTGAAGACCAAAAGTAGATTTATCGTAATCCTGGCAGCTCTCTCGCTTCTCATAGCGATGCTGCCCATAGGTCCTGCCGGGGCAGCCACCGGAACGGTGGCCCTTGACGAGACCTTTTATTCCGATAAGGCAACGTTCAATATCGTCACGGTATCTGTGAACGACAGCGATATAAGTAGCGGCAGGACAGGCACGGCATCCATCCTCCTGTCCGGAGCTGCAGCTGGCAATACCAACCCGTTCAAATTGAACGGTGACGCGCAAGCAGGCCAGTTCGCAGGTGCCGTGCTGGCTGGCGAGGCAGACAAGACCGATAAGCATGACGGAGGCGGGCCTGTACTCTTCGTTCTCAGTAAGACGCCCAGAGATGCCGATGAGGATGGTGTTCTTGAGGACGCCGACGTAGAAGTAGTCGTGAGCGGCGTGACTATCGCTACTACCGACTACACGGTCGACTTCGCAGGACCATCCGTCACCTTCGCAGCCGCTCCCGCACTCGGCACAGACAACGTGGTCTTCAACTACGAGACTAGCGAATATGATCAGACCACCCCTGCTAATACTCCGGTGCGATTGTTTGGATCTACGGTCAAGTTTGGCGCTACCGTCGCAACCGCTACTAGCGAAATATCCATCAGCGTAATCGACAACGCCACCGGTACCGTAACCATTACCTCTGACATCGATGGAACCAACGCCAACACCGACAGTGTGGTCGTATCCTTCGTGTATGACGTCCAGGACACCGATTCCGACACCGTCACCCTGAGTTCCAACACCTCCATAGCCGCAGGCAAGAACCGGGAGGTAGATGGCGTTGAGACCACAGCTTCGAGCGGCATCTTCGAAAGCCAAGTCGCTCTCTTCACCGCCGCGACACTGGCTACAATAGAGTCCGAGTCCGCCGATTCCGCCAACGACTTGATCGCCAACACCGGCGACGGTGACGGCGATGTACAGGTGGATGAGCTCGATAACACCTCGGCGCTGGGCGCTGCCCTGCAGATCAGAGTTGAGGCTGCCTCCGTTGCACTGGGACTTCCCGTCGCAACCACTGAGGCCTCTGACTTCCTCCTGCAGGTGCTGCCAGTGGCCGATGGGGACACCCTAACGGCAACCTACGTCGATAGCAGCCCCTCTGCTACCGTCACCAAGACGGCCACTGTCGACCTGGCAGCCCCCACCGTAACCCTGGTGACACCCACAGATAAGCTCTTCACCAATGACACCCTGGTTAGCTTGATCGCTGACGTTGTGGACCCTGGTGTTGGTGTGGCAACGGGAAGCATAGCCCTGGTTCCCCCGGCTGGAGTAGCAGGTACCACAATCCAACAGCCGGTCCTGGATGGCTTCAAGGTATCCTTTGTCCCCAACGCAGCCATCTCAGAGGGAGCCAAGACCTGGTTCATCGCAGTAAAGGACAAGGTGGGTAATGAGCCCACCGAGGACGATGCGGCTACCGTCGATACTAACGAAGGTACGCGGGGCGCCGCGCCGGATGGCTCTGCCACGGCTGACAACCCCTTCGCCTTCACCGTTGACACCGCCGCCCCCGCGGTCTCCAGCGCCACTACAGGTCGGTACCTGAAGAACCCCGGCGTGACCACTGGGACCGGACTGGAGGAGGAGAAGACAGATAAGAGGACGTGGGTACGGCTTGTCTTCAGCCTGGGCACCGGCACCGCATCCATAGACGACGACAGCGTAGCCACCTCCGACTTCAAAGTGGCAGGTGTCGAGCCCCTGTCCGTCATAGTGAACGCAAAGGCCCAAGGTGGCATCGCCGTGGGCAGCGCCGTATACCTGGAAGTGGCTGAGCAGGACACAGATGCAAAGCCCAAGGTCGAGTTGGTAGGCGAGGTACTTGACACAGCCGGCAACGCCGCCACATCCGG
>JASLXI010000089.1 GCA_030740415.1 Dehalococcoidia bacterium | reverse complement strand
AAACTTCGGGACTAAGTCCCTGGATGAATTGTTTGACAAACTCAAAGAGTTCGGATTGCTACCAGAGAAGGTCGAGCCGAGTGACGACGCGGATAAGCAGGACCCTGCTCCCGAGGACGATGACGAGGCCAAGGTAGAAGCCGCCACTGTAGAGGGACTATGAGGCACGGAGTATCAGGTCGTAAGCTTAGCCGTCCCACGAGCCAGCGGATGTTGATGTACCGCACCCAGGTGACGGACCTCGTCCGCCATGAGCGAATCCGCACTACGGAGGCTAAGGCTAAAGAGGTGCAGGGTATGGTGGAGAAGGTGATTACCTTGGGCAAGAAAGGGACTCTGAATCACCGTCGTCAGGCTCTTGCCTTCATTACTGATGAGAATATGGTAGTGAAGGTGTTCGATGAGCTTGCTCAGCGGTATGCCAGCAGGGCTGGTGGCTATACTAGGGTGGTGAGAATGGAGCCCAGAAGAGGCGATGGTGCCTCTATGGCTCTTCTGGAGTTGATTCAATGAGCTTTGGTGCTAAAGAAGGCAGATATTCTGGTCTCGGGGACCTCCGTCGAATGGCGCTGTTGATTGAGTACAATGGTGCCAGATACCACGGCTTTCAGGCCCAAGATGATGCCGAGTCCGTCCAGGAGACGTTAGAAGGGGCCATTTACAGTCTCACTGGGGAACGCCTGCGCATCAATGGGGCGGGCCGCACGGATACTGGCGTGCATGCACAGGGACAGGTGGTGGCTTTCGATACCCGGGCTTCCTATGCACACGGGATATTCATCAACGCGTTAAACAACTACCTGCCGTGGGACATCTCGATAAAGGACGCGCAGGAGGTATCCCTGGATTTTGATCCGCGCAGGTGGGCTATAAGCAGGGAGTATCGTTACAGGGTATCCAATAGTGCGACCCCTTCACCATTACTCCAGGGATTTGTCCACTATGTCAGGCAGCCGTTGGACACGGAAGCCATGCAGGACGCGGCTCGGCTCCTAGAGGGTGAGTTGGACTTCGCGCCCTTCACTAGGGTGTCTTCAGATGGGTTGGTGAACACAAGGCGTATAGTATTCAGATGCTCTGTCAGTAGAAGAACAGATTTGGTATTCTTGGACATGGAGGCCAATGGCTTCTTGACTCAGCAGGTGCGACGCACAGCCGGTGCGTTGCTGGAAGTTGGACTGGGTCGGCTGGACCTGCATGAGTTTAGGAACTTGGCTGAATGTGGTGTACGAGGGGCTGCTACGTGGGTCCTTTCGGCAGAGGGCCTGTCCTTGATGAAGGTAAACTATCCTATTCCTCTGTTCTATTCCGAGGCAGCAGTTGATGTGTGGGAGCACGCGATCCTTGAGGCAAGTGCTATATGAAAACTATGAAGACATACACCACAAAACCGTCTCATGTGGAGTCCCAATGGCATGTATTCGATGCTGCAGACAAGGTACTGGGCCGCCTGGCCACGGAGGTGAGCGGGCTGCTTCAGGGGAAGCACAAGCCTGTCTATGCCCGAAACATCCTGACAGGAGACTACGTCATAGTGGTCAATGCCTCCAAAATAAAAGTGACCGGTAACAAGCTCCAACAGAAACTTTATCGCCGCCACAGCCATTATCCCAGTGGTTTGCGGGAGATCCCCATGTCCAGGATGCAGGAGAATCACCCGGACCGAATCGTTCGCGCTGCTGTCCGTGGCATGCTTCCCAAGACCTCCCTTGGCCGGCAGATGCTTGGCCGCCTCAAGATATATGCTGATGAATCTCATCCTCATGGGGCCCAGGTAAAGGATATGGCCCGCGAAGAAATCCTGGTTTCATCGAAAGAACCTGAGAGACCTGTGCAACTGGAGGTTGAGGTGAGTGAGGAGCCCGTAGAAGCGCTGGTGGAAGAGCCGCCAGAGGCGAGCGAGGAGCCCGTTGGTGAGGTAGTTACAGAAGAGCAAGTCAAAGCTAAGGTCGAGGCGAGGGAGCAACCTGTCGATGAGGTAGTTGCGGAAGAGCCAGTTCGGGATGAAGTTGAGGCAAGCGAGCAACCTGTTGGGGAATTGGCTGAGGAACCCGCGCAGACAGAGGCTGAGGAAGAGTCGACCGAGGAATCCACCGAAGATAAGAAGGTAGAGAGCTAGAATGACAGAGCAGCACTACTATTACGGAACTGGGAAAAGGAAGACGGCAGTGGCCCAGGTCAGACTATACCCTGGCCGCGGGGAGTTCTCCATCAATGACAAATCACTGGAGGACGCTTTTCCATGGCCTGCATGGCAATCTATCATTCAGGAGCCGATGAAGGTGACCGATAATCAAGGAAAGTTTAGCGTGTTTGCCAAGCTTCATGGTGGGGGTGTAACCAGCCAGGCTGGTGCTCTGCGACACGGCATTGCCCGCGCACTACTACTCGCTGATGCAGACCTCCGTCCCGTTCTCAAGAAGAACGGCCTCCTCACCCGTGACTCCCGCATCAAAGAGAGCAAGAAATACGGCCTCAAGCGCGCCCGAAGAGCTCCCCAATACACCAAGCGCTAGTTCTTCCCCTGTTCACTACCAAGGCAGTACTGCGACAGCCATTGCTGTTATGTCTTGCAAAGTGTGATGTTTCCCATGAAGTTTCGCGCATGCATAGCTGTAGGTGCCGACCGCAACGTGGTCAGTACTGACGGCAGTGTACCATGGTTGGACTCTTTTCAAGCTGAGCACAGCTACAACGACTTCATCCAAGAGATCGATGCCATAGTTTTAGGACGGACCACTTTGATCAGACCTTTGGGTTTGGTGACTGGATTTTTCAGGCACGGACACCTATGTCATCACATCCCGCTCCATGTAGGCCCCGCCTCCCCAGACCGTTGCTTGACAGGACGGCACGGTAAAGCTCATTGACCACCTGCGAGACTTGTCCCTAGAGCGTGGCGTTTGTCTTATGGATGATTCGAAGAGCCGTCAGGCTTTCCGCGAACTGGGTGCTGTTGGCACCTATGAACCCTGTGTCATCCCTGTGCTCTTGGGTGAGGGCATCCCCATGTTCCAGGGTCATCATATCTTGAGTTGGCTGCGTCTGACCGAGCAACGCACATTTCCAGACGAGGTGGTGAGACTCGTATAGGAGCCGGAGTGGCTGGCAGATGCAAGATTGACAAGGGGCAGCTAGGCGGGCATCATGGATGCGTGGAGGAGGCTTGGGAAGATGGAGACTTTCTCACCATTGCCGAAAGCGTTGCTTCAACCGTTCGTACTAGCTCTGTCAGCGCTGGCGTTGATAGGAGGGTTGGCAGGAGTCACCTTGGGCCAAGGCCGCCACGCAGTCCTCATTGACATAGACGACGCGATAAACCCCGTCACCGCTGGCTTCCTTGACAGGGCGATGATCAAGGCCCAAGAGGACGGAGCCGAGCTTATCATAGTGCGGCTGGATACTCCTGGAGGGCTTTTGTCCTCTACCAGAGTTATGGTGGCTAGGCTCCTGGAAGATGGCATTCCCTCCGTTATATACGTCGCTCCTGGCGGTGCTCATGCTGCCTCTGCCGGCACCTTTATAACCGCCGCGGCCAACATCGCTGTTATGGCCCCGGGGACCAATATTGGCGCTGCCAGTCCCGTTGGAGGGGGCGGAGTTGATCTGCCAGAGACCATCAAGAGCAAGGTCATGGAGGACGCTGCCGCGCTCATGCGGGACATCGCTACTAAGCGAGGCAGGAACGTCGAGAAGCTGGAGGCGACGGTGCTCGATGCTATCGCGTACTCTTCCCAGGAAGCGGTTGACCTCAATGTTGTGGACTTCGTTGCGTTGGACGTGGGTGAACTGCTGCAAAGACTGGACGGCACTATCGTGGCAACCAAGGATGGCCCTCGTGTTATCAACACTACTGGAATAGAGCCACGCCGCCTGAATTTGAGCTTTGTGGAGCGGTTCCTGCTTGTGCTGTCTGATCCCAACATCTCCTTTATCTTGCTTTCCATAGGGGGACTGGGCATCACCGTAGAGTTATCCAACCCCGGGTTAATAGTGCCTGGGGTTGTGGGAGCCATCTGTCTTCTCCTGGCCTTCCTTGTTCTAGGCAACCTGCCGGTGAACTGGGCAGGAGTCGCCTTTATTCTCCTGGCTATGGCGCTACTGTTCCTGGAAGTACAGGTAGCGGGTTTTGGCATTCTGGGTGCAGGGGCTATAATAAGTTTTGTAATCGGGGGGCTTCTGCTGTTCGATCGCTTTGGTGCTCCATCTCCTACCATGCCCTCCACAGGAGTGAGCCTGTGGGCGCTGTTACCCATGACAGTTCTATTGCTGGGTGGGGGAGGGTGGTTCGTAGCGATGATGGTCAGATCCAGGCAGACAGTCGGCGACTCCACAATCGAGACTGTGGTAGGCCAGATTGGGACTGCAGCCTCTGATCTGGCTCCAAATGGTATGGTACAACTGACTAGCGAACTGTGGAGTGCCGTTACCGACGGTGACCAAGTGATTAAAAGGGGGGAGAAGGTAGAGGTGGTGGGTTTGGAGGGACTGACCATCCGTGTATCGAGAATAGAGGGATAAAGGAGATGGCATGGTATTTTGGAGAATAGTCAACCAGTACGAGCGCATGGTGATCCTTCGATTTGGTAATCTCATAGGTGTTCGAGGGCCAGGCATCAGAGTGGTGCTTCCTTTCATAGACAGGCCCATCAAGGTAGATATCAGGGAGCAGGTAGACCGGGTGCCGACACAGAAGTACATCACTGCCGACAACGTGGTTGTGGACATGGACTTTGTGATCTACTACAGGGTCCTGGAGGACCAGGTGGATAAGGCGGTCCTGGAGATCGAAAACTTCAGGGTTGCTACCATAAACCTCTCCTTTGCCACGTTGAGGGCCGTCATCGGCTCCACTACCCTGTCGGACGCACTGTCGGAACGGGAGAAGATACGTGACCAGCTTCAGATGCGCATGGACGAGGTAACGGGCCGCTGGGGTATTAAGGTGAGTCAGGTGGAGATTAACGAGATAGACCCACCACCGGGAGTGAAGGCCGCCATGGAGCGGGAGAAATCCGCCGCGGCCATAAAGACCGCCGAAATCACCGAGTCCGAGGGAGCTCGTCAGGCT
>JASLXI010000088.1 GCA_030740415.1 Dehalococcoidia bacterium | reverse complement strand
GGATACTATAAGGCCACGCTGACCCCGCCCTATGGGGGATATTAAGTCCATTAGGCGAGTGGATAGATTATCTCGGTTGGTCTCTAGTACCAATTGAACGTTCGGGAAAACGGGAGTGAGGTTATCAAAGCTCGGCCTGCTCCGAGTTACATCGGCATCCAAGCTGTTGACCCTCTCCACGCGCACCAGACCATAATATTTCTCGCTATCTTTGGGAGGCCTCACCTGTCCCATCACCAGGTCTCCAGTCCTCAGGCCAAATCGCCGTATTTGGGACTGAGAGACGTATACATCATTGAGGCTGGGCTTGAGGTTGGGTTGTCGAAGAAAGCCATAACCATCGTTAATCAGATCCAAGACCCCGGAGGCCAGGATATACCCCTGTTGCTCGGCATAGGACTGCATCATCCGGAAGACGATCTCACTCTTCGACAGGGCGTTGAAGCCATTCTCCAACCCCAACTCCTCAGCCAGGGTTATCAACTCTTGCTTGTTCTTTCCGTCTAGTTCGCCCAAGTTCATGACTTTCTCCAAGGTATTGGGCTTTCTTTACTGAGTACCTTTTCCATCTCTATCCTCGATCTTATAGTTTAAGTTGATCCAATTTGCACTGAATAAACTCCTCTTGCAGTGCTCGAGTGCATCAAAGCTTTGTGTTAGCCGGCAGTGTGCGAGCATCTCTTGTTCTCCCTCGAAAATGCCGGCCCGAACTCCACATGATCACGTCTGCCAAGGGGGGGGTGTGTTGCATTCGTAGATTCTTTACGCGTAATCTCGTTGTACCTGTGCTCTTCGAACCTATTGCTGGCACCTTGGCTCGGCGCGCAACACGCCGGCTGATTGCGCCTATCCCAGTCTTAACAGGGACACCAAGAAGTGCTCGGTATCTTGACCACCACGTAAGGGGGCCTCCCTGCTATCTCCCTTACCTCACTCAACTGCTCCCTTAACCTTGGTGTTCAGAACCTCACCGGCAACGGAGCCAGCAATAGTCCTAGCCATCACATATGCCACTATCCAGTATCTTGTTAATGGGTGGTGATTGGCCCCAGCCACAATCAGGGAATTGACCCTGACTAAACACGGGATTCATGGCGTGGCAGATATACACCAGACTGACGACGTCGAGAAAGGCTATCCTCTCCGACGTGCAAACAGTGTATCACATTCTAACATACACGTCTATCCACGCCTGACCTGCCAAAGGGCACCTCCTAAGCCTCCGGCTCCCTAGTGTAAATGGGCAGCGGATGTTGCCCTCCCTCTCTCACTATCTGCTTGGCTGTGCCTATGAACTCTCGAAACAGGGGATGTGCTTGAGCAGGACGTGAGAGAAACTCCGGGTGGAACTGAACACCCACCATAAACGGGTGATCTACCAGCTCAGATATTTCAACCAGGCTACCGTCCGGAGACAGGCCGCTGGTAATAAGACCCCCTTCTTGGAGGCGTTCGCGATAGGAGTTGTTGAACTCCCATCTATGACGATGGCGCTCACTTATCTCGGAGGTGCCGTAGGCCTTAGCGGCCTTGGTACCCTCCACCAGGTGGCAGGGATATATCCCCAGCCTCATGGTTCCTCCCTTTGTGGGAATGGAGCGCTGGTCCGGCATGAGATCTATTACAGGATGGAGAGTATCCTCATCGAACTCTGTGGAGTTGGCGTCCGATGAGTTGAGAACAGTTCGTGCCATCTCAATGACCATGAGCTGCATCCCCAAACACAGACCAAGGTAGGGAACTTTACGCTCCCGAGCATAGCGCACGGCCTGGATCATACCCTCTATGCCTCTGGGTCCAAAGCCCCCAGGAACCACGATACCAGAGGCGGAACTCAAATACTGATCTGGACCATCCCTTTCGATGTCCTCCGAATGAACCCAAGAGATCTCCACTTCTCTATCATGAAGGAGTCCGGCGTGCCGGAGGGCCTCTTTGACAGAGATGTAGGAATCTGGAAGGTCTACGTACTTGCCAACTACAGCTATAGGCAGAGGACTATCCAACTCCTTCATACGCTCCACCATATCCCGCCACTGAGACATATCCTTTTCCCCGACGGCAAGCCCCAGTGAGTCGATGATCCGGTCTGCCAGACCCGCTTCCTCAAGTATCATGGGAACCTCATAAACGTTGGAGACCGTGGGCAAAGCAATCACTCCATGCTGCTGCACGTCGCAAAAGAGCGATATCTTAGCCTTGAGATCTTCCGTGACCTCATAGTCGCTACGGCACAGAATTGCATCTGGCTGAATACCAATGCTGCGGAGTTCCTTGACGCTGTGCTGAGTGGGTTTGGTCTTTAGCTCCCCAGTCGAGGAAATATATGGGAGAAAAGTCACGTGGATGTAGAAGACATTGTTCCGCCCCACCTCGTTCCTCATCTGACGTATGGCCTCCAGAAAGGGAAGACCTTCTATATCACCCACAGTGCCGCCCACCTCTACCACGACTACTTCAGCGTTGGTCTCATCGGCGAGCTTTTTGATGCTGGTCTTTATCTCGTTAGTGACGTGTGGAACCGCCTGAATAGTCCCTCCGAGAAACTCCCCTCGTCGTTCCCTGGCAATAACTGAGCTGTATATCTGTCCGGCAGTGATGTTGGATGAACGAGTCAATCGCACGTCTATGAAGCGCTCATAGTGACCCAGATCTAGGTCTGTCTCCGACCCGTCATCGGTCACAAACACCTCACCGTGCTGGTAGGGGGACATGGTACCGGGGTCCACGTTCAAATAGGGGTCCAGCTTCTGGACAGAGACAGAGATTCCGTGATTCTTGAGAATGCGGCCTATAGAAGCGACGCTTATTCCCTTCCCCACTGAGCTAACCACACCTCCCGTTACGAACACGTATCTGGTCATTCACTCAGCTCCAGCAACAATATAAACCTACCTCTAGCGGCAAGGGTAGCAATACAAACCATCTGTGGGCTGTATTAGCGGGGAATAGAATCCACTATGGGACATCAAGGCGACTAACACCTCAACCCATAAGGAAATACGCCCTCACTTCTCCACGCCGCCCAAGAGAGATGATATTTTGGTGGGAAAGGTCTTGTCAAGGGCTTTACCTGCCCACCAAAGTCTCTTGCAAAGATTGTTCCATAACATGAAAAACAGGTACAATTGAATCTGCCCTACACCCTGTGGCTAGAGCGATGTCACGAATACCTGGGACGCAAAGGAGAAGGTCATGATATTCCGATTTCGTCGTCGAGGCCAAGTTGCGGTGGTGGAGCTTTTCGGCGTCATTGGAGGGGCCGTACGGAGCGCCGTCTACGGCCGTATCTTCGACGATATTAGGCGAAGTCGCGCAATCAGGGCTCTGGTGGTGGACATAGACTCTCCCGGAGGCTCGGCCATTGCCTCGGAATACCTGCACTATAGCCTATCCCGGGTGGCCGAGAGCAAGCCCGTGGTGGGATTCATAGGAGGTATGGGGGCTTCAGGCGGATATATGCTGAGCTGTGCGGCTAAGAGGGTGGTGGCCCTGCCAGGGTCGCTGATCGGCTCAATCGGCGTCATATCCATGCGTCCTATACTTCAGGAACTATTGGACCGAATGGGCATCTCCTTCTCGGTCAACAAGAGCGCTCCCTTAAAGGATATGGGGGCCTTCTATCGCCAGCCCACTTCCGAAGAGGAGACACGGATGCAGGCATTGGTGGACGAGTTGTATGCCTCCTTTGTAGCCAAGGTAGCCGAAGCAAGACACATGACGAAGGAGCAGGCCCAGGCTCACGCCACGGGTGAGGTGTTTACAGGCCTCAGGTCGCTTGAGATCGGGTTGGTGGACGAATTGGGTGACCTGGATAGGGCTGTAGAGGTTGCCGCAGGGCTGGCTAATGTTCCAGTCCCTAGGCGACCGTTTTACATTCGGCCTCGCCGCCCCTTGAGGGCAAGGCTCCTAGGAGGCTTTGGTGCCTCCCTCGCAGAGACGCTGGTGGAGGAGACAGAGCGGCGACTCATGAACAGGGTATTTTACCTACCACCGGGTTGGGGAGTATAAATACAGACCCCTTTTACTGCTACTCCCTCTCCTCACTCTCCGCCATCCGCTGCAACGACTGCTCCTGGAGACCCTCAAGTTGCAGCGTAGTATCCAGGCGACGTTTGTACCGCTCCACGTGGTCGTTACCGACCCGGTAGGCTTCCGAGGTCTGCGCTACGCGCCTGCCTATCTCCTCGTACTTGTTGTAGAAGAACTCGAAGGACTTCTGTAGCTCGGCCAGGCCCTCCTGGAGCTTCTTAGCGCTGCCGATAATCTCGACGTTACGTATGGACAGGACAACTATCTGTAAGAACGCATAAAAGGTGTTGGGACTGACCGGGAGGACGTGATGCTCCTGCGCGTACTCCTGTATCCTAGATGGATTTCCAAGATGGTTCTTCTCCGCGATGGTCTCATAGTAAATGGCCTCGGACGGGATGAACATGAGTGCAAACTCCGAAGTGCCTCTCTCCGGCCTTATGTACTTGGCCTGAATGCCAGCGATCTGCTTCCGAACCGCTTCTTCAAAAGCCTTCCAATGAGTCGCCCGCTCCTCTTGAGACTCCGCATCCATGTACCTCATGTAGTCGTCCCTGGGAAACTTGGCGTCGATGGGCACCACTACGTCCCTGTACTTAACGACGCAATCAACCCTTTCGCCGCCGTTAACGGAGTATTGCTTCTCCCAGATCCCCCTTGGAAGAACCCTATCCAGCAACTCCTCCAGGATAACCTCGCCATAGGTCCCCCGTAACTTGGGGGCCTGGAGCAGGTCTTTCAGAGACTGGCCCAGGCGTTGCGCCTCTTCCTGCTGCTGGGTCAGCTTCTGTATAGCCTCGCCCACTTCCTTGAACGCCAGAAGTTGCTCTTTTAGTTGGCCTTCATGTGTCCTTGTGGAAACACTGCGGGGGCGCTGCGTCAGGATGAACCAAGCAAAGAGACCGATCAATACCACCATTGCAACGAGCATTGCAACATCCATCCTTCGTCACCTCCAATTGCCCCAGATACCGAGGACACGCCGCCAAGGCTTCATCCAGACCCCCAGCTCTCCTCCACTATGCAGGCCTTGGTGCGTG
>JASLXI010000087.1 GCA_030740415.1 Dehalococcoidia bacterium | reverse complement strand
TGGGTGAAGGCCTTTAGGGTGGTTGTACGGAGATCCCCTGCGCTCCCAATCCGCAGGGCCATGGTGGCCATTGCCTCATCGTCAGGGGCCTCTACCAATGCCACTATGTCATACTGGCCAAGGGTAAAAAACCGCTGTACCTTGATTCCTGCGGTTGCAAGCAGCTCATCACGCGCTGCCATGTCCTGGCGCATGTTCCCTGCATTCCGTATTCCCTGGTCGGTGAAATTCACAAGTGCGATATAGTGTGGCACCTCATTCCTCCTCTGCAAAGTATAGACTGCTTTGGACTACCGTCACGGGAAGTATGACACACCACAACAGCCAATGAAAGTTTCGCCAGTTCCTTACCCTCGTCGGCAATCTTTGGTTTAACCACCCGCTTCTGAGCGAAGAAGATGAGTACCGCCGCCAGCAAGCCATCCTGACCAGTAGCTGTACTGACTGAAGGATACAAACTGCAACGACCACGCGAGCCCGTTAGCTTGTGGTAATCACGGCGAATACGGAGTATAGTGATGCTCTGTGCACCTAGGAGGAACAAATGAGGGAACAGAGGCCTGAATATGGCATAGTGGGTCCCTTTTTGAAGCGCCAGCGCTGGTCTGGACTCTGGAATGGCGTGGTCATCGGCATGGGACTTGGCTGGCTTCTATGGGGTAGCTTCATAGGAATATTGCCCTTGGCCTTAGGCATAGGCATGGAGTGGATGCAGCGTAAGCGTCTGAGGACAAGCACTGAAGCAGGCGAATCTGAGGACGGCGAAGCTAACGAAGAAGAAGCCTCAAAGGATGAGGGGAAAAGGGATTAACCTAGGGCAGATAGCGTAACGCTTACATACTTGTTCCATGAGACGGTCAAGTGTGTCCAATGGCCGTGGACGAGTGATGGGTCTGGGGATGCGAAAAGAATAGAACATGACCCAGGAGCAATAGAGACCAGCGACACCCATAAGGACATGGCTTGAATTCACGTTGAAACACGAAGGACTGGCACGGAGTCTCTTTAGCTTGTGAAGGCGTTGGAAACCTGCTAAGATTCTCAGCGATGTATTTGGACCTGTATTTAGCCTAAGTGTAGAAATACCACAGCACGAGGTGGACAACTGTGCCGAAGATCAACGTCGCGATTATAGGGGTGGGTAACTGTGCCTCCTCTTTGGTGCAGGGAGTGCACAAGTACTGGGAGGCCGATGAGAACGCCTTTATTCCTGGCTTGATGCACCCCGTATTGAGCGGCTATCATATATCTGACATTAACTTTGTTGCTGCCTTTGACATCGATAAAAACAAGGTAGGCAAAGACCTGTCCCAGGCTATCTTTACTCAACCGAACAACACCGCAAAGTTCACCGACGTGCCCTTTATGGACGTGCCGGTCGAGAGGGGTATGACCCACGACGGCCTTGGGCAATACCTGTCCCAGGTGATTGTCAAAGACGCAAGCTCCACCGCAAACATTGCCAAAATACTCAAAGAGAGGGAGGTCGACGTTGTAATCAACTACCTCCCAGTGGGAAGCGAGGATGCCACCAAGTGGTACGTGGAGCAAGTGCTGGCCGCCGGTTGCGGCTTTATCAACTGCATACCAGTGTTCATTGGCAGAGAGAACTACTGGCAGAAGCGGTTTGAAGAGAAGGGCCTACCCATCATCGGCGACGACATTAAATCTCAGTTTGGAGCCACCATTGTTCACAGGGTTCTAACCCGCCTTATGAGGGAAAGAGGGATCAAGCTGGAGAGGACATATCAGCTCAACTTTGGAGGCAACACCGACTTCTACAATATGCTTGAGAGAACGCGCCTGGAGTCCAAGAAGATATCCAAGACCAACGCCGTAACCTCTCAGCTTGATTACGACCTTGGATCTGACAATGTACATGTCGGTCCCAGCGACTATGTGCCTTGGCTAGAAGACCGTAAGTGGTGTCACATACGTATGGAGGGACGCACCTTTGGCGACGTACCTATAAACCTGGAACTCAAGCTGGAGGTCTGGGACAGCCCAAACTCAGCGGGTGTGGTGGTAGACGCCATTCGGTGCTGCAAACTTGCCCTGGACCGGGGCATCAGCGGTACCCTGGAGGGGCCGGCGGCCTACTTCATGAAGTCTCCCCCCATTCAGTACACCGATGACGAGGCGAGAGAAATGTTGGAGAGTTTTATAGACGGGAACTAGATACTTCTGCGCCATAGGCAAAGGGGATTGTTGAATGAAGATCGGCCTGGTCTCCCCCTACGATTATGCCTATCCCGGTGGCGTGATGGCTCACATATTCCACCTGAGCCAGCACCTCATCAGGGCTGGGCATGAGATCAAGGTAATTGCGCCTCTCTCCAGCCCTCCAACCATCCTGGACAAGGGCTTCATACGCCTGGGTAGGTCTGTCCCAGTGCCCACAGGCGGCTCCACGGCCCGCATCTCCCTGTCTGTATGGCTGGAGCCCCGTATTAAGAGGCTCTTGAAAGAGGAGAGCTTCGATGTCATACACCTCCACGAGCCTCTAGCTCCTATCCTACCGCTGTTCATTCTGCATCTCTCCCAATCGGTAAACGTGGGGACCTTCCACGCCTTTCATGGCAGCGGACGCGTATACTGGTTGAGCAAGTACCTCCTGAGAAGATGGCACGACAAGCTGGATGGTCGTATCGCCGTATCCAATCCCGCGTTGGGCTTTGTGAGTCGTCACTTTCCCGGCGATTATAGGGTCATCCCCAACGGGATAGAGGTCGACCGCTTCTCCAAGCCCGCTCGCCCCATCCGAGAATTTCAGGACGGCAAGCTGAATATCCTGTTTGTGGGACGCTTGGAGAAGCGTAAAGGGCTGCGATATCTCCTGGGAGCGTATAGTAGGCTCAAGTGGAGTCATCCCAACACACGACTCATAGTGGTGGGCCCGGGCAATCCCGAACCGGAGGTCTACCGCTTCATCGCTGAACGGAACATTGAGGATGTCGTGTTAGTGGGCGGTGTGTCCTACGAAGACCTCCCCCGCTACTATCAGGCTGCGGACATATTTTGCGCACCTGCCACTGGAAAGGAGAGCTTCGGCATTGTTCTGCTGGAGGCGATGGCCGCTGGTAAGCCGATCGTGGCCACGAGCATAGAGGGGTACTCATCGGTGATGTCACACGGGGAAGAGGGCCTACTTGTTCCACCCAAGGATGAAGAGGCCTTAGAGTCATCCCTGGAGACCCTCTTGGACGACGCCGCGCTCAGAGAGGAGATGGGCAGTATGGGAAGCCAAAAAGCTCCCAGATATGACTGGGCGAGGGTAACAACTCAGATAATAGAGTACTACACGTTGCTACTGAACCAAAGCAGCGCCACTTCTTATATCGATACCTTGGAGCAGCAGAGAGGGAGTGTCCTGCCTTGATCATTATGCCTTCGTGGCAAGAGTATCGGACGCAGGTACGTAATGTTTCGTCCCGTTACGTGGAGAGGCATGTTGCGCGTCTGCTGCAAAGAGTGGGCATCTCTCCCAATCAACTGACGGTGTTAGGGATTCTTCTCAGTGGAGCTACCGCCTACCTTCTCAGCGTTGGACAGTTTGTCCCAGGGGGAGCCCTTCTCGTTCTAGCAAGTGCCCTTGACCTGGCCGATGGGTCCCTGGCACGGCTTCAAGGCAGGGCAACCGCCATCGGTGCTCTGCTGGACTCAACCGCAGATCGCATCTCCGAGGCGACAATCTTCCTTGGACTTGTGTGGTTCTATCTCAGCCCTCGCTCTATCTCTGAGGTACTGCTGATATTCCTGGCCCTCATTAGCTCCTTCATGGTGAGCTACCTGAGGGCCAGGGGAGAAGGCCTGGGGGTGGACTGTAATGTAGGAGTGATGACCCGGCCCGAGAGAGTGTTGGTCCTGGCCATGGGTCTCTTGACAGGCCAGGTATTTGTAGCCCTAGTGGTCATCGCAGCATTCTCCTTCCTCACGGCCCTTCATCGCTTCTGGCACGTCCAGAATGAGCTTTCCAAAAGGTAGGGCTACTTTGGTTAGAAGATTCTACCCCTACTTCCCCACGGTGGACAGCAGGTATGTTTCCAGCAAAGAGTTCAAGTCCCCATCCAGGACAGCTGTGGTGTCCGAGGTCTCATAGCCGCTGCGGTGGTCCTTCACCATCTTGTAGGGATGCAGGACGTAGCTCCTTATCTGGTTTCCCCACTCGGCGGCTACGTGCTCACCTCTTAATTTAGCCTGTTCCTCCGAACGGCGCTTCAGTTCCAGTTCCATGAGGCGCGCTCGCAGGACCTTCATAGCGTACTCCTTGTTCTGAAACTGGGAACGTTCGTTCTGACAAGTCACTACGATTCCAGACGGCTGATGTGTTATCCGCACCGCCGTCGCGTTCTTCTGGACCGCCTGTCCACCGTGGCCACTGGCCCTGAAGACATCGATGCGCAGGTCATCAGGGTTGATGGTAATATCCCCCTGCTCTTCGGCCTCCGGCAGCACCTCCACTAGGGCGAAGGAGGTGTGTCTCATGTGGGCAGAATCGAAGGGCGAAAGGCGGACCAGTCGGTGCACGCCCCGGTCAGCCTTTAGATACCCGTAGGCGTACTTACCCTCTATGTTGATGAACGCGCTCTTGATCCCTGCCTCATCTCCTGGCGACATGTCAAGGACACGGCTGCTATAGCCTTCGCGTTCCGCCCATCGCAGGTACATTCGCAGGAGCATCTGCGCCCAGTCCTGGGACTCCGTTCCGCCAGCGCCCGCGTGAATGGCCAGGATTGCATCACGGGTGTCATACTCACCAGAGAGAATAAGCTGAAATTCACGAGCGTCTAGCTCTCTGGACAGGGCTTCCACCTCCTGGTACAGGGTCTCCTCCAGAGAGGTATCGCCTTCCTCCAAGGCCAATGCCAGTAGCTCATGGGCTGAGGAAGCACGGGACTCCAGTGTTCTCCAGGCATCTGCTACCTGCTTCAGTTCTGCCAACTGGATCATAGCCGCCTGAGCAGCTTGCGAATCGTCCCAGAACTGGGGACGTCCGGCCTCAGCTTCCAGTCGAGCCGCCTCTATTTCTTTGCCCGGGACGTCAAAGCCGCACCATCATTTGAAAGATACGCTCGTTCAGGTTCTGTGTGCGGCCCTTAAGCTCTTGCATTACTAGATACCGTCCTTATCGATTGTAGCGGCGTTCTTACAACGCCCGCTGAGAGTTAGAGATTCCCGGCGGCTCCCCTTGGAGGAATGCGACCCGCAGCAGCTAGGTGTGCCAACCGGGTGGGCTCTGGCATACGATACCCC
>JASLXI010000086.1 GCA_030740415.1 Dehalococcoidia bacterium | reverse complement strand
TGAACTTGACCCCGGCCGTCTCATGACGATCGTCATACAGCACCTCCATACCAGCTTGTTCCAAACGCCGGTATAGATCCTCTGAAGCCTCGGCCACCTGGGGGTTCTCCACGTTCAAGGCCACTAGGTGCACTTGGTACGGAGCTATTGCAATAGGAAAGACGATACCCCTTTCATCGTGGTTCTGCTCTATAGCCGCGGCCAGCAACCGTCCAACGCCTATACCATAGCTCCCCATTACAATGTGGTGCTGCTCGCCATCCTGGTCCAGGAAACTAGCTTCCAGACTCTCACTGAAAACGGTTCCCAGCTTGAACACATGGCCTACCTCTATCCCGCGCTTGGCCTCCAGTGGTGTACCACAACGGCGGCAGCCATGGCCTGCTTGCGCCAGAGCAATATCCTCTATTACCCCCGGTTCAAAGTCACGGGGGTAGTTCGCGTTGACCAGATGATAGTTCGCGCGATTGGCGCCCACCACAAAATTGGATCCCAGCCTTATGGAGTCGTCGGCAACGCTTTGGACTCCTTCTAAGCCTATTGCAGAGGCCGAACCAGCCACCAACCCAGCCTCCTCCACTTCTCCATCCGCAGCAAGTCGCAGTTCCTTGCAGCGCAAGAGATTCTTGAGCTTGATCTCATTCACATCCAGGTCTCCCCGTATAGTGACAAAGACTATCTGGCTGTCGCAGGCATAGAAGACGGCCTTCAAGGTCTTGCTTTCTGGAATGCCCAGATGCGCCGCCAGGTCCTGTATTGTCTTGATCCCCGGAGTATGCACCTCACTCAGGGGAAGAGGGGCTCCCTGCTCCTGGGTGGGCTTCACGCTCTCAGCCCGCTCGGCGTTGGCGGCATAGCCACAGCCAGGGCACTGCAACAACACATCCTCACCGCTCTCCGCTGGTAGGATGAACTCATGGGAGTCCTTGCCGCCAATCGCTCCGCTATCGGCCTCAGCCTGTACCGCGGGCAGGCCACAGCGACAGTAGATATTCTTGTACGCCTGCACCATGGCATCGTAGCTCCGAGCCAAACCCTTGGCGTCGACATCGAAGCTGTAGGCATCCTTCATGTCGAACTCCCGCACTCTCAGTAATCCACCCCTTGGCCGTGCCTCGTCCCGAAACTTGGTCTGAACCTGATACAGAATCTGGGGCAGATCTCGATAGCTGTGGACGTTAGCCTTCACCATCAGAGTGAACACTTCTTCGTGAGTGGGGGCCAGCACCAGGGGCCTTTCTCTGCGGTCTTTCAGGGTGAACAACGCCTGGCCCATAGCCTCCGCTCGCCCCGACTCCTCCCACAACTCCAGAGGGTGCAACGCAGGCATCCGTACCTCCTGGCCGCCAGCGGCATCCATCTCCTGGCGAATGATATCTTCTATCTTTCGCAGGGAGCGCCACGCCAGGGGAAGGTAGCTGTAGACGCCAGAGGCCACCTGCCGTATCATGCCCGACTTCAGCAACAGCCGGTGGCTGGCTGTCTCCGCTTCCGCAGGTTCCTCTCGCAGGGTTTCACCAAAATAGCTGGTCATGCGCATTGGAGTAATTCTCTCCTACAGGGAGGTTTTCCGCGTAAAGGTTACCAGAAAGAGCGCTATATGGAAAACACCGATGAAGGACTCTACCACGCCCAAGCAGCAGAGCCAACCTGTAGGAGAACTGTCCAGTCACTATAGCCCAGGGCAGTGAACGAAACTCCTGAGAAGTGCGGAGCGTTCCCAAAGCACTCCAAAAAGGTGCCGAGGCCGGCAAGTGAGAGGTCAACTGCCGACCACAGCAGCATATAGAGGAATGTGAAGAACGACACAACTGTTGCCCCCGAGAAAAGAAGATACCTTGGCCGTTCTCCGTAGCCGAGGAGGAGCCGATCCAGCCAGTGCACAATAACCTTTGATCACTGCTTCTTCTCCTCGGCCAACTTAAGCCTACACTCCCACTCCTGATAGTGAATTTGCCCGGGGCGTCGTAGTCGCCGGTGCACTGGCGCCACTGCTTCAGATCCCAGTAGGGCCAGGGCCTCGCCTCATTCCCCAGAATCATCTTCTCTCCCCACAGTACGCGCGGACCTTGGTAATTTCCATAACCATGGCCCCATAAAGACGAACCTCTTTCGTGTTTATCCATTTATCGAAGGAAATTCCCTCGAAATTGGAGGTCATCCAAATTGGCGTAGTGAAGGTTCGCACCCGAGAGGTTGGCATTCGAAAGAATTGCGTCCTAGAGATCTGCGCAGCTCAGGTCCGCCTGCTGAAGGTGGCACATCCTAGGTGTGCGTCCAAGAGATTAGCATCCGAGAGGACTGCACCGTTGAGGTTGTCCCCAGTCAACTAGGTCCTCTGAAGATCGGCCTCACATAGGCGCACGCCCTAGATCTTGCTACCAATAAGGTTTGCGTCCTAGAGATTAAAGGCAGGAAACACACCCTGGTAATCTGCTCGTACACCCTGATCGTTCTCCCGCATGTCTTTGCCTGCTAGGCTCAGCCTCTCCGGGGTGCCGCCGTTAGCCTGCACCAAGCGCCCCACGTCCTAGCGGGTCAATGTCTCAGTGCAGCCCCACTGGGCAAGCCACCAGTCCACCGCCTCGCGCTCGCGGAGCATCTGGCCTTGCTCTTCCTGCTGAGGTTCCTCAGTCGCCAAACCGCTCCATCCTATGACAAAGATTGGCTTATTGTACCTCGCAAATGCGGAAAACCACGCATGGATGCATCGAAAAGGAAGGGCACGGCGGAAATAACAAAGAGGCAAAAGACTAGCGGCGGAACATCCTCTTCATGTTGTCGACAAAGGACTTGGACTTGAAACGTCGCAACATGCCGGCCCATTCCACCTCCGCATTGGAGGAGCGTTTCAGGTCTTTAACACGCTGCTTCATTATCTCCAAGACCCGCTTCTCCTCGCCGCTGTCTAGCCAGAACCCGTGTTCATTGGGGCAGAAGTCCAACTCCAAATCGAACGCACGATAGTGGAACATCTGCATCCCGCTCTCACAGGTGGGGCAATGAAGGTCTCCCTGATAGGATCGGAACATGACCGAGCCTTTCACATCATCGTCGTCCATCTCCTTGTCCTCAAGCTGGTCCAGCTCGTGGTACTCCAGCCACATACCTTTGCAGCTTGGGCAGCGGTCTATCTCCACGTCCTTGTACTCCTCCACGGACAACGTCGTATGACACCTAGGACAGTTCATCTCATCACCCTTTAGCATCGTCTTGCTTCGTTGTTGGTACAGCTTGGCCCGTGGCAGGTTAATGCCCACAGGACCGAATGTCAATGAACCATATATTACAAATGGTTCATTGACTCCAGTTCACAGTCGTGGGTGCACTGAAGAAACTTGAGACGACTCTCAGCTTGATGTCGACGAGGCCGGAGAGCCATACTATAATATTCTGGAGCGTTCTAGTGTTGGCTCTGTAACAGAGATCCAGGCACATATATTCCAGACTTTAGTCTCCCTTGCGATAGCTGAAGTACTGATCACCATATCACAACTGTCCGTTAATCAGGAGGTAGATTGAAATACCGCATGTTAGGAAAAACTGAGCTTGAGGTCTCAGAGGTGGGATTCGGGGTTTGGACAGTGAGCACGCGATGGTGGGAAAGGACAGACGAGAGGGATGACATCACGCTTCTCGACGAGGCTCTGGACCTGGGCATTAACTTTTTTGATACAGGGGACATCTACGGCCTAGGCTACGGCGAGGAAATCCTTGCCAAGGCCCTGGGCAAGAAGCGCAATGACATCCTCATAGGGACCAAGTTTGGCTATGACTTTTACACCAACGTCGGGAGAGAGGGATACATGGAACGCCCCCAAGACTTCTCACCGGCATTTGTTCGATATGCCTGCGAACAGAGTCTGCGGCGCTTGAACACCGACCACATAGACCTGTACCAACTCCACAATCCGCGACTCGAGGCCATAGAGAGCGACGATCTGTTTGAGACCCTGGAGGCACTGACAAGCGAGGGAAAAATCCGCTACTACGGCTCCGCCCTGGGGCCGGATATCGGCTGGTTCGAGGAGGGAGAGGCTTCCATGAAGGAGAGAAAGATCCCCGCACTCCAGATAATCTACAGCATCCTTGAGCAGGACCCGGCCAAAAAGTTCTTCCACATAGCCGACGAAGAGGGTACAGGACTGTTATCCCGAGCCCCCCACGCCTGGGGCATGCTAGATGGCACCTACGACAAGTACACTGTCTTAGCCCCCGCAGACCACCGGAACCATAGAAGACAGGCCTGGCTGGAGACGAGCCTCAAAAAAGTGGATCAACTGGACTTCCTGACCCGAGAGACCGACGCCACCATCGGCCAGGTAGCTATCCAGTTCGCTTTGTCCCGCAGGTCTATTGCCAGTATACTTCCCAACATCACCAACCGGGAGGAGCTGAGGGAGTTCGCCCTTGCTCCTGAGACTTCGGCCCTGAGTTCCGAGGTGTTGGGTCGCATAAACGATTTATGGGAAAACAACTTCTACCTGGCAGAGACGCCAGAGCGGGCAACGGTTTCCGAGACCTAATCACTCTAGTTAGTAGCAGTTGCCTTCTCAGAAGTCGACTGTTTCGAGTTCACCTTCCGCATTTCCTCCTCCAGGAGCTCGAAATCGCTCTTGGGCAGGATGTGAAGGTTACCCTGAAAGGCTAGGGGCCAATACTCCGGCGGCCACCTCCGTACATATTCCATCCGTGGGCCTATCTCCCTGGCATCCAGAAACTGCTCGTCCTCAAGGGCTACATCCGCCTTGACGCTCACTCTCCACGGGAAATCGTCCGCTTTGCCTTCGTTCTTCCAGATAGGCTCGTGGTCCTCGACGCATTTGGAAGTTACCGTTGCTGTTGCCCCAAACCGCTGAACACCTGTGATGTAGTAGACTAACCTGTCTCCTGGCTCCATACGCTGAGCCTTACGACGCTGACGGGACATCATGCCTTGTATAGTGAAATCCAGATTGCGGGTGATGTGAAAGTTCTCTGGGGAGCTAGCCACCATCCAGTAAGTCTTTCCTCTGGGCACTGCCTAAGTTCCTCCTTCATCAGCTTATTGGGAAACCCCCAATACCCCCATTGTACCACGGCATGTCCCAGGAAAATGGGCGCGGGAGACACCAGCATGCTTAAGAATAGAATAGAAAATCAGACCGTATCCCGGAGTACACCCACCACTTTTCCGTGAACCTCTATGTTCTCTGCGCTCACGTATATGGGTTCCATGGTGGAGTTTGCCGGCTGTAGCCGTATGCGTCCCTCTTCCCGGTACAGACG
>JASLXI010000085.1 GCA_030740415.1 Dehalococcoidia bacterium | reverse complement strand
CGTTCTGGCGGAAGAAGTTAGCCAGAGCTTCCCTCTCTACCCCTGGTACAGGCACCTGGGCCAGGAAACGGAATATTACCAGCATAGCAAATACGAATAGGAGTCGTGCCCTCAGATCAGGCACCTTCATAGCATCTATCACGGCCTGAAGCAGCCTGGGTGCTCCCCCATCTGTCTTCGCTACCTGGGTTTGACGCATCATGGCTGTATCTCCACCGCCTTTCCTCCCGCGGCCTCTATCTTGCGTCTGGCTTCTGTAGAGAATTTATGGGCGATAATGGTGATAGCGCGATCGATCTCACCTCGACCCAATACCTTTACCGGTAGACTAAAACCTCTGATCAAACGGGCCTCTTTCATGGTCATGGGGGCCACCTCAGACTCTTGGGTGAACCAAGCAGCCAGGGTATCCAAATTAACAGTAGCATAGTACTGCTTGAAGATGTTCACAAAGCCACGCTGGGTGGGCAGACGCTTTACCAAAGGAAGCTGACCTCCCTCAAAGCTTGGCCGTACCCCACCACCCGCACGAGCCTTCTGGCCCTTGAGACCCCGGCCTGAGTACGTACCCTGACTACCATTGCCTCGTCCTACCCGTTTTCGCGAGCGGCGGGCCGCCAAAGGCGCTCTCAGCTGGTCTAATCTCATTCCTCTCCCCGCTTTACCACGACCAGATGCCTAACTTTATGTACCATTCCCAGAACAACGGAACTATCTTCCCGCTCCACTTCCTGATTGAGACGCCTGAGGCCAAGGGCCCGGATCACCCGACCCTGTTCCTTTGGATAGCCTATGGCGCTCTTCTTCCACTGTATGCGTATCTTGCTCAAGATATCCTCTCTCTACTAGGGGTTCCTTAGATCCGCAATCGAATTCTTACGTGAATTCCGCGTTACTACTGGTTGAAACCCTTTCTCTTCGCAATCTCTAACACTGGGTCCTTGAGTTGAGTCAAGCCTTCAATCGTAGCTCTGACCACGTTAATGGCGTTGGCGCTTCCTATGGACTTGGTGAGAATATCGCGAATTCCCGCCGATTCTACTACCGCCCTCACCGCACCCCCAGCTATAACCCCCGTTCCGGAAGCAGCTGGTTTGAGAAGCACGGAGGATGCACAGTGCGTTGCCATTATCTGATGGGGAATAGTAGTACCCTTCAATGGCACGGTAACCAGGTTTTTCTTGGCTATGGTCACTCCCTTACGCACAGCATCCGGGACAGCGTAGGCCTTCCCCAGCCCCATCCCAACGCGACCCTCTCCGTCACCCACAACCACCATAACACTAAAGCCGCGGCGCCTTCCGCCCTTCACCACCTTGGTAACACGGCGGATTCTGACGACACGTTCCGTGAGTTGTGAATCTGCAGGATCGTACCTCTCCCGTTGTCCAGCCTGTTGTACCATTAAAACTCCAACCCGGCCTCTCTCGCGGCCTCTGCAAATGCCTTTACCCTGCCATGATACTTGTAACCTCCAGTATCAAAAACCACCCGACTAATCCCTTTTTCTTTGGCCCTCTGAGCTAACAGGCCTCCCACCATGGTCGATACCTTACCCTTGGACTGGGAGTCCTTGCTCTCTTTTATTTTCGAGTCCATGCTGGAAGCCGCTACTAGGGTAACTCCCTGAGTGTCGTCTATAACCTGGGCATAGATATGATTTAAACTTCTGAAAAGGGCCAGACGCGGCCGCAAGGAAGTCCCCTGTATCTTCTGCCTTATCCGCCTGTGGCGAATAAGGCGCATAACCCTGGTATTCTTAACCCCGGCCATCGCTACGCCTTTCTCCCGGCAGCTTTTCCGGGCTTGAGACGTACTCTCTCGCCGGCGAATCTTATTCCCTTGCCGGTGTATGCGTTGGGACGGCGCACCCTTCTTATGCGGGCAGCCATCTCCCCCACAGCTTGCTTGTCTATGCCATCTACGTGAATACGGTTGTTTCCCTCCACCGACAGAGCGGTGTCCGGCAGTGGGATAATCTCGACAGGATGACTGTAACCTACTTGCAGCACTAAGTTAGCCCCCGACTCTTGAGCGCGATAGCCTGCTCCCACCAGTTCTAGGGTCCGCCGATACCCCTCACTAACGCCTATAACCATGTTGGCCACAAGCGCACCGGTAAGGCCATGAAGAGCCCTGTGCTCCCTGTTATCAGTGGTTCTTGTCACCCTCAGCATATCACCGTCCCTCAGAATGAAGATGTCTGGGTTGAAGGACTGAGTCAGGGTACCCTTGCTGCCCTTGACCACAACCGTAGCCCCGTCTATTTCCACCTGCACGTCTCTAGGGACCGGGATTGGCTTATTACCTACTCTGGACATGTTGTCACCATAAATAGCATATATATTCCCCACCTATACCACGCCTGCGGGCTTCCGACCCAGTCATCACTCCCTGGGAAGTGGATATGATTGCCACTCCCATGCCGCCGTAAATGTTGTGTATATCCTTGCTTCCCACGTATCTCCGCAGTCCTGGCTTGCTCACGCGCTTCAGGCCAGAGATGATTGGCTCTTTCTTATCGCCGTACCTCAGACGTACTCGCAAGGAGCGCTGATGCCCGCTCCGAAGAATCTCGAAGTCCTCAATGAACCCCTCATCCTTCATTATCCGCGCCAGGGCCATCTTGGGGTTTGATCCTGGCACCAATACCGTATCATGGCGCACTGCCACGGCGTTCCTTATCCTAGTCAGCATATCAGCTATTGGGTCGGTTGAATTCATATGAACTACCAGCTGGCCTTTCTAATGCCCGTAATCTCCCCCCTAAGAGCAAGCGTGCGGAAACATATCCTGCAGAGTCCAAAATGCCTTATGTAAGCCCTAGGCCGACCACAGAGGTTACACCGGTTATGGTTCCTCACCGTGTACTTCTGGGGCTTTCTCCACTTGGCAATCTGGGATGTCTTGGACAATTGAACCTTCCTTATTCTATACGATGCCGAACCAATATTTCATAGATATGAAAGGCCGCCTTTCACAAATCGAGGCATGCCTGTCACACGATGACCTCTAGCCATTCCCGTCCCCGCTTGCTACCACCGCATCTCGAGTGAATGGCATACCCAGAAGGTCCAGCAAACGCATCGCTTCCTGGTCTGTGGGAGCAGTGGTGATGATGGCAACCTGTAGGCTACGGATGCGGTCTATTTGACCGTAGTCTATCTCCGGGAAAATGACTTGCTCACGAATGCCGAGTGAGTAATTGCCATGACCATCAAAGGCCTTCCGTGACACTCCGCGAAAGTCTCTAATACGGGGTAGGGCAGCATTAAGCAACCTATCCATAAACTCGTACATTCGGTTACCCCTGAGTGTCACAGCGGTCCCTATGGGGTCGCCCTCCCTCAGCTTGAACCCAGCTATCGATCTCCTAGCCCGCGTAATAATGGGCTTCTGAGCAGAGATCAACGACAGGTCCCGTGTGGCGCTTTCCATAGCCCTAGGGTTAGTCTTGGTCTCCCCCAACCCAATGTTTAGAACCACCTTCTCCAGTTGTGGTATCTGCATGACGTTCTGATAACCAAACTCTTGCTGTAGTGTCTCCTTGACCAGTGAGCGATACTGTTCCAGCAGGCGCGGGAGCCTTTTCACCCTTGGGGGCGACCCCGATGGAGCCTCTGCCTCAGCAGTCTCCGGGGCATTGGCACGCCTGGCACGTGGCTTTCTTGTAGATGGAGCCTTGGCCTCGGCAACTTCAGCAGCCTCTGTTGCGTTGGACACAACGGCCTCTGCCTCAGCAGTCTCCGGAGCGTTGGCTTCCTCTAGTCGATCACTTCCTGGCATGACGTACACACTCTGACTTTCTTATCATCATCCAATAATTTGTGGCCAACGCGCACTGCACGATCGCAGTGCGTACACACTAGCATCACCTTTGAGGTATTAAAAGGTGCCTCCTGCTGTACTATCCCCGCCTGACGTATGTTAGGACGGGCGCGCACATGCCTCTTGATAATATTGGCTCCTTCTACTACCACCATGTTTTCCCTAGGGAATACGTGCTCCACCTTGCCTCGCTTCCCCTTGTCCTTACCTGCGATGATCTGAACTATATCCTCTCGCTTGAACCGCACTACAACACCTCCGGAGCCAGCGAAACTATCCGCATGAAAGCCTTGTCCCTCAACTCCCGGGCCACCGGACCAAAGATACGAGTGCCACGAGGATTCAAGCTTTCGGTGAGTACCACGGCAGCATTTTCATCGAAACGGATATAGGACCCATCGGGCCGACGGTGGGGAGCAGCAGTACGTACGATGACCGCCCTCACCACCTCTCCCTTCTTCAGGGCAGCGGCCGGCACGGCTTCCTTTACCGAGGCCACGATAATATCACCCACGCGAGCATACCGCCTACGGGTCCCTCCTGGCACGTTGATACACATTATGACCTTGGCCCCCGAGTTATCGGCCACGGTTAAGCGGGAGTAGACCTGAATCATTCCTCTTTCTCCTGCTCCTCATCTTCTTTTTGGACTTCACCTTCCAACTCGTCAACTTGGTCAATCCCATTGACCTCTTCAGACTGGTCCGTGTCCTCCACCTCTACTTGAGGAAGGTCTATGACTTCGCCACCGGTGGAAATATCCCCGGTAGAAAGGACTTGTGTCACCCGCCAGTGCTTCGTTTTGGACAGAGCACGCGTCTCCATAATGTTTACCACGTTCCCTACTTTAGACTCGTTGTCCGCATCGTGGGCGTGAAACTTGGTGACTCGTTTCGCCGATTTAAGGTAAAGGGGATGGGTCTGGCGCCACTCGACAGCTACAACTACCGTCTTATCCATCTTGTCGCTTACCACACGACCAACCCTGGTCTTCCTTCGTCCTCTCACCATTTCATCTCTCCGCTATTCTTCTCTGGTGCATTACCGTCTTTACCCTGGCTATGGTCTTTCGTACGTTTCTAAGCTCCTGGGGGTTATTGAGCTGACGCGTACTCAGGCGGAAGCGCACGTTCATTAGTTCCCTATAGATACTATCCAACTCTGCAGAGAGTTGTTCATCCGTCAGTGCCCTAATTGCTAGGATGTCCAAATGTTTCCCCTCTACTCTGTGGCCTGCCAGCCAGCAGTTCTGGATATCATAGTCGTGCTAACCGGCAGCTTCTGGGAAGCCAGCCTCAAGGCTTCCCGGGCTAAATCCTGCTCGATACCAGATACCTCGAAGAGAACGCGGCCTGGCTTGACGACCGCGACCCAGCGGTCCACTGCGCCCTTGCCACTGCCCATACGTGTCTCCGCTGGTTTGGATGTAACGGGCTTGTCCGGAAACACGCGTATCCAAACCTGTC
>JASLXI010000084.1:2599-5303 GCA_030740415.1 Dehalococcoidia bacterium | reverse complement strand
CGCCACAGCTGTATCCTTGGACGACCTGCTGCAGGAGTCCGACTTCGTTTCTCTCCACGTTCCTCTCACCGATGAAACGCGGCATATGATCGGCTCTCGTGAGATAGCACTCATGAAGGAGACGGCTATTCTGGTGAACACGGCACGCGGCGGGGTCATCGAGCAAGGAACACTTGTGGCTGCCCTTCGGCAGGGACGCCCTGCTATGGCTGCGTTGGACGTGACATCTGTGGAACCCATCGATTCACAGGACGAGCTTCTTGCACTGCCAAATGTCATCATCACTCCGCATATTGCCAGCGCTAGCGTAGCCACGCGGCTTCGCATGGCGAACATGGCGATCGATAACTTGCTTGCTGGCTTATCTGGAGCGCTGCTTCCCAACTGTGCCAACCTGGAGGTCTATCAGGAGAAGAAGTAAGATGGCTGGCGCCCCCTCGATTAAATCTGTAGTAGAAGTAAAAAGGAGGAAAACAATATGCCGAGGCAGAATATACTTAGGCAGAAACTGGCAGTTGGGGAGCCTACCCTGAGCACCCATATCAACGGTATCTGGCCCGCGGAGGTGGAGGCCATTGGCTACACGGGGCTTTACGACTACGTGGAGTTTGTGGCGGAGTACGGCTCCTTCGACCTGCACGACCTGGATAACCTGTGCCGCGCCGCCGAGCTGCACAACATGGACAGCATGATTAAGATAGACCAGAGCCTCATGCCATACCTCGCTCAGAGGGGTATCGGGGCTGGGTTCGGCAGCGTCCTGTTCACCGACGTGCGGGATATCCAGGAGGTGCGGGACTGCATCAAGGCCGTCAGGCCCGACCACCCGGATCACGGAGGTCGTTACGGCGTGGCCACTAGGCGCAACACCTACATGGGATATGGCGGGACGCCGGAGTATGTTCAGATGATAGCCGACACGGTGCTCGTGTTCATGATAGAGAAGAAAGGGGCACTGGACAATCTGGAGCAGATCCTCGAGGAACCAGGAGTAGAGATGGTCCAATGGGGAGGAGCCGACTTTTCGATGAACGTCGGCCATCCGGGAGAAGCAAACCATCCGGACGTGGCAGCCGCCCGGAACAAGACATTTACCACAGCCATCCGGATGGGAGTGCCGCCCAGGGCGGAGATCGGGTCAGCCGACCAGGCCAAGGAGTACCTGGATATGGGGGTGAGACACTTCTCCGTGGGCACGGACCTAGCGATTTTGTTCAATTTCTGGAGACGAGAGGGCGAGCAGATTCGTAAGGCTCTGGAAGGACGGTAGACGGCTCCTAACCGCGTCCTTGAAGGAGGACGGGTGCAACTTCATACTTGAAGTGCACCATGTTGTAAGGAAACGAAGAACCGGCGAGAGGTGTCCAGATGACTGTCGTCGAACTGCTTAGCCCTCATTTTGAGCGTCTACACGAAGACCTGGAGCTTGCCACACAAGATCTTGCTCCAGGACAGCTTCATTGGAGGCCATCGGAAGATTGTAATCACATTGCATTTTCTCTGTGGCATTACGTTCGTACAGAGGATAACCTGATCCGCTTTGTCTTGCAGGACCGTAGGACACCGGTGTGGCTGGAGCAGGGCTGGAACGAGCGATTCGGTCTTGAACGTGTGACCCAGGGGACTGGCATGAGCCCAGAGGATGCCGCTGCACTACGCCTTCCCCCTGTGAAGGAGTTCCTACCCTACATGCAAGCTGTCTGGCAATCCACTCATGAATACCTGGGTTCCGTAACCGACGACGACCTGCAAGAAGTATTCACGGTCAGGCCTTTCGGTGGAAGACCCGCTGTGCAGGCTTTGATGGAGAACCTGTTGACGCACGGATTCAGCCACCTGGGTGAGATGTGGGTACTCCGAGGGCTTCAAGGGCTGAAAGGGTCGCCCATCTAGCGACCGTGGACTGGGGAACTCACTTCTGCAATATATGGTAGCCACACGTGCATACCTGCATGGAATAGTATAAAATGATTTCTAACGTCGTTATTTGATATCATCACCGTCCAAATATTGGGACGGGTCATTGGCATATTCAGCCAGGTTTTTCCAGGTTGCGTTTGATGGCCTGAAGGAAGCGCCCCGCGGGGGCACCGTCGGTGGCGCGATGGTCGAAGGTCAGGCTGAGGTACATCATGGATCTTTTGGCAATCTCTCCTTCGGACACCGCGGCCTTCTCCACGACGCGTCCTACGCCCAGAATGGCTATCTGTGGTGGGTCTATGATAGGCGTGAAGGCGTCGATATCAAAGGAGGCTAGGCTAGTGATGGTGAAGCTGGCTCCCGCCACTTCATCGGGTGACAGGCTACCATCCCTGGCTTTATTTGCTAAGTCTCGAAGGCTCTGCGCTATTTCCAAAAGATTCATCTTGTCGGCCCGGTGAAGCACTGGCACAATAAGGCCCTGGTCCTGGGCCATAGCTATCCCGATGTTGATGTCTTCCTTCGGTCGTAATCCTTCTCCTGTGAGAGTGGCGTTGAGGTGGCGATGGTCTTGAAGCTCTCTAGACACAGCAGCAACCACTATGTCCAGGTCCATAGGCCGCAGGCGGTGCTCACGCCATGTGCCCACTAGTTTACGGCGTAGCTTCACCATCTCCGTCACGTCGGCTTCGGTGGTGAGGGTGACCTGGGCCATCGTCCGGACGCTCTGCGCCATGCGGTCGGCGATGGTCTTGCGAAGACCGCCCAGGGCCACGACCTGCCC
>JASLXI010000084.1:0-2589 GCA_030740415.1 Dehalococcoidia bacterium | reverse complement strand
CGATGGTCTTCCTGATGCCACTGAGGGGCGCTCCAGATATCGACGGTTGAGTTTGGGCGACAATGGCGGTCTTAACATCCTCAATTAGGATACGACCTCCGGGGCCGCTACCTTGAATAATACGCAGGTCTACGCCCTCCTGCTGGGCTAGGCGGCGGGCCGCAGGGACAACCTGCACGTCGGAAGCCGAGGCCGGTGCTACCCGGGGTTGCGCCTGAGGGGCAGCGGGAGAGGCTTCGGGGGAAGTCTGGGTCGGCGGTGGTAACAAGTCCTCACCAGGAGCGGCGATGATGGCGAGAAGAGTGCCGACGTCAACGGTTGTTCCCTCGGAGATGATGATACGGGCTAACACGCCGGATGCCGGGGCCTCAAGCTCGGAGTTTATCTTGGCAGTCTCAACCTCCACCAGAGGCTCACCTTCTTCGACGGCTTCCCCTTCCTGTTTCAGCCACTTGACCAGGGTCCCTTCCTGCATATTCATGCCCCACTGGGGCAGCAATACGTTTGTGGACATAGTTTAAACCCTCATCTCCTCAGTTCCCCTCTCCCTTGCAAAGTGTGAAGGAAGAGAGGGAAGAAAATCTATTTGGAGACACCCCAGACCTTGGCAGGGATCCCAAGTTCCCTATACCTTCTTGTCTCTGTTAGTCTAGGAATCACACTCTCACTCCAACGTCGCCCTCACCGCGGTGGCGATCTTCTCTTCGTTGGGGAAGACCAGTTTCTCCAAAGCCGGGCTGAAGGGGAAGTGGACGTTGAGACTGGCCACCCGCTGCACAGGGGCCTGAAGGCTCCAGAACCCTTCCTGAGCTACCATTGCAGCGATCTCGCTGGCCGCGCTACATGTCTTGTGCGCCGGGTCTACCACCACCAGCCGTCCAGTCTTGGCAACTGAGTCCAGGATGGTCTGCTTGTCCAGGGGCACCAGAGTGCGGGGATCCACTACCTCCACCGAGATGCCTTCCTCGGCTAGCTGCTCCGCAGTACGCAGGGCCCGGGGCATCATGCCTCCCAGAGCTACGATGGTCACGTCGTTGCCCTCTCGTTTTACGTCGGCCTGGCCCAGGGGAGTCGTATACTCCTCGTCGGGCACTTCGCCCCGCAGGCCCATTAGTGTATTGTCCTCGAAGAAGAGGACCGGATCCTCGTCGCGGATGCAGGTCTTGAGCAGGCCCTTGGCGTCGGCGGGAGTGGTGGGCATGACCACCTTGAAGCCCGGCATGTTCATATACATGGAGTGGGGCCTGTCCGTGTGGTGGGCGGCTATGTTATTGCCATAGGTCATGCCAGTACGGTAGACAATGGGCAGGCTCACCTGTCCACCGAACATGAAGCGCATCTTGGCTGCCTGGCTGATTAGCTGGTCCATAGCCACCCACATGAAGCTCGAGAGGGAGCCTACTATCGGACGCATCCCTACCGCCGCGGCGCCTACGGCCGCCCCCATGAACCCGTTCTCGGACAGCGGAGTGTCTATTATCCTCTCATTGCCGAACTCCTGGGAGAGGCCGCCAGTCACACCGTAAATTCCCCCACGGATACTTTCTCCCAGGACAAAGACGCTGGGATCGCGGCGCATCTCTTCCTTGATTGCCTGGTTCAGAGCATCTCCAAAGGTGATCTCCGACATTTTGCACCTTCCTTCTGCTTAGTCCATAACCTTCGTTCTACCACCCAGGGTCTTTTTCACCCGTATCCACAATCATTGGTTCCACTCTTCCTTACAGGAGGAGAGGGATGAAGAAGAAAGCTGGGGGACATCCCCAATCCCCTGGGTATTTCTACGATTGCATTAGTTCATGTCTATGGGAATGGGGCTGGCGTACATGTCCTCGAAGATGGCCTCTGGCTCCGGGTAAGGGCTGGTGCGGGCGAATTCCAGCGCTTCCTCTATCTGGGCCTTCATTTGTGCCTCCACCTCTTCTATTTCCCCTTCCGTGGCCATAGTATGCTCGATGAGTAGCTCTTTGTGGATGGTTATGGGGTCTCTGCCCATCCAGTATTCCATCTCCTCGTCAGTGCGGTAGGGATCTCTGTCTAGTGCCCCGATTCGCCGTATGCCCTCCGAGTGATCATGGTAGCGGTAGGTCTTGCCTTCGATAAGAGACGGTCCTTGTCCGGCGCGAGCGCGGTCCACCGCCTCCTTCACCGCCTCGTACATAGCTACCACGTCCTGGCCGTCGACTAGTACGCCTGGCATGGCGTACGCCGCGGCCCTGTCGGAGATGTTCTTCACGGCGACGGTGTCGTTGAAATGGGTAGTGACGGCGTACTGGTTGTTCTCGCAAAGGAATATCACCGGCAGCTTCCAGATGGCGGCCAGGTTCATGGCCTCGTGGCAAGCGCCCTGATTGCTGGAGCCGTCGCCGAAGAAAGCTATGACCACCCTGTCTGTCTGCTGCATCTTGCTGCCCATGGCGGCGCCCACAGCAACAGGTAGGGCGGAGCCGACGATGCCGGACTCCCCCAGAATGCCGATGCTAAAATCTGCCAGATGCATGGAACCGCCCTTGCCCTTGCAGTATCCTGTGGCCTTGCCCAAGAGCTCGGCCATGGCCCGCTGCACATCTCCCCCTTCCGCTATTGGGT
>JASLXI010000083.1 GCA_030740415.1 Dehalococcoidia bacterium | reverse complement strand
ACTTAGTCCCGAAGTTTCGGATCTTGAGAAAGTCTGACTTCTCTATCTCCAGTACCTGTCCCACTTTGTTGATATTACTCCGCTTGAGACAGTTAAGAGTGCGGGAGGAAAGGTTCAGCTTTTCTATGGGAGTGTTGTACTGTTCCATGGGAATGGTCGCCGTAAACGACGGCCTCTCGGCAGTGCCTTCTCCTGCCTTGTCTGCATTGGCGAAGAGAAAGAACTGCTCCAGGAGGAGTTCCGCGCCCTTTTTTACAGCATCCACGGGATTGACTGTGCCATCGGTCCACACATCTATGACCAGCCGCTCATAGTTGGTAATTTGCCCCACACGAGTGCTCTCCACAACGTAATTTACCTTGCGCACCGGGCTGAAAATGGCATCCACGGGGAGAACCCCTATGGGAAGGCCTTCGGTTTGGCCTGCAGGCACATACCCTTTACCTTGCTCCACGTTGAACTCCACCGACAGTTGTCCATCCGCAGATTCCATTGAAGCCAGGTGGAGCTCAGGATTGACTATCTCAAAATCCGAGGAGACGCTGATGTCTCCCGCACTCACTGCCCCTTCTCTGGCTATTTCCAGGCGTAGTTTCCCGGGCCGCTCCGCTAGAGACTTCAAACGAATCGCCTTGACACTTATTAAGAACTCGGCGACGTCCTCTTTCATGTGGGCGATAGTGGAGAATTCGTGGAGAACTCCCTCTATTTTGACCCAAGTCACCGCAGTCCCTGGAATCGAGGTGAGGAGCACCCTACGCATGGGGTTCCCCAGCGTAATCCCATATCCCGGTTCCAGCGGACCCACGGAGAATTTACCGTAGTTATCCTGGGTCTCTAATACCCGGATCTCTGGTTTTGGAGCCTCTTCCTCTGCCACTCCTATTTGAACCATATAAGTACTCCCTCCGCTATCTGGAGTAGTGCTCTACCACCAGTCTCACGTCTATTCCTGTGTCTATTTCCGATGGCTCGGGGAGAGAGAGCACTCGCCCCACCATTTTCTCTGTATCCAGGCTCAGCCAAGCAGGTAGAGGTCGTCTGGGAATATCCTCTACCATCTGGGCGTAAATGCCAGACTCTTTGCTGGACTCCTTCCAAATCACCACATCGTCTACTTTGACACGATACGACGGGATATCGACCTTTCGGTCGTTCACCATAATGTGGCCATGCCTAACCAACTGCCTGGCCTGACTTCTGGAATCGGCAAAATTGAGACGATATGCCACATTATCCAACCGCTCCTCTAGAAGCTGAAGCAGGTACAGGCCAGTCATACCTGGACGACGCTGGGCCTCGCCAAAATACTTCCTGAATTGTTTTTCAAGGACACCGTAGATCTGGCGAGCCTTCTGCTTCTCCCTCAACTGGGTTCCCCAGTCGGAAGTGCGGCGCCTCCGCATAGGTTGACTTCCTGGAGGTTTCCTTCGCTTTTCCGCGGCGCACCTTGGTGTATAGCAGCGCTCTCCCTTTAGAAAGAGCTTTTCGCCGGCGCGGCGGCAAAGCCTACAAACAGCATCTGTGTACCTGGCCATACTATCTCCCTCTGAACTCCTTAACCACTCAATGGTCACGGACTTCTCTTATTAACTCCGCGACTTGAGAGCCTTATCTCGTTCTTATACCCGTCTGCTCTTTGGAGGACGACAACCGTTATGAGGTATCGGCGTAATATCCCTTATAGTAGTGATGTAGAGTCCTGCCCCCTGAAGAGAGCGGATAGCAACTTCGCGACCAGAGCCCGGCCCCTTTACGAATACATCTACCCGCCTCAACCCATGCTCCATAGCTTTCCTGGCGGCGGTTTCCGCGGCTCTTTGAGCCGAGAAGGCCGTGCCCTTTCGGGATCCTTTGAAGCCGGCCGTCCCGGAACTGCCCCATGCCAGAAGGTTACCCTGGAGGTCAGTAAGACTCACTATGGTGTTGTTGAAGGTGGATTGAATAAAGACTTTCCCCTGAGGGACGAACTTCCTCTCTCGCCTTCTGGCTCTTGGCCTTCGTCTTGTGGTCATACCCTCTCCTTACCTTCTAGTTCCAGCGCGCCGACGTCCAGCCACGGTCTTGCGTGCCCCCCGCTTGGTTCTCGCGTTGGTCTTGGTGCGCTGGCCCCTCGCGGGTAGGCCACGTCGGTGGCGCAGCCCACGATAGGAACCAATGTCAATAAGCCTACGTATGTTACCGTTTACCTCTCTGCGCAAATCTCCCTCTACAACGTACTCTCGGTCTATGACCTCCCGGATACGAGCCAGGTCGTCTTCGCTCAGGTCTCGTACCCTCGGATTGCCCTCTACGCCCGCTTTCGTGACCACGGCTTGGGAGATAATAGGGCCAATGCCGTATATGCGGCGCAAGGAATAATCCAGACGCTGCCCGTCGGGTATATCTATGCCTGCAACTCTAGCCATGTCCTGTCCTCATATTCTACCCCTGTCTCTGGCGGTGTTTGGGATTCTCGCAGAGGACCCTCACCGTTCTATTCCGTCGGATCACCTTGCATTTTTCACATCTTGATTTTACTGAGGCCTGAACCTTCATGACTCCTCCGTTATTTGAAGCGGTACGTTATCCGGCCTCTGGTCAGATCGTACGGCGAAAGTTCAACTAAAACCCTGTCTCCTGGTAACACGCGGATAAAATGCACCCTTATCTTGCCAGAGGCATGGGCGAGTATCCTATGACCATTCGCCAAGTCTACCCAAAACATAGCATTGGGTAAAGACTGCGCCACCGTTCCTTCTACCTCTAGTCCTGGTTTCTTAGGCATTGGCTTTAGGAGTCCGCTTCCAAATTTCCAAACTCATTATAACCGAGTCAGCACCTCCGCATTGCCCTCCGTGATGAGTAGAGTGTTTTCGAAGTGGGCTGAAAGAGTCCCATCCTCCGTCACTACGGTCCAATGGTCATCCAAGGCCCGGGTCTGCCAACCCCCGATATTCACCATTGGCTCTATGGCGATCACCATGCCCTTCCTCAGCATAGTCCCAGAGCCAGGAGCGCCATAATTGGGCACCTGGGGTTCCTCATGAAGAGCCCTACCAATTCCATGTCCCACGTACTCCCGCACCACGGAGTAACCCCTCTCCTCCACGAAGGACTGAACGGCCCATCCTATATCTCCCACCCGAGAGCCGTGGGTGGCTGCTGTGATTCCTCTTTCCAGTGCTTCCCTGGTCACACCTATGAGCTCTGTGACCTCAGGCGAAACTTCTCCTACTCCTACTGTCACAGCAGAATCCCCATGAAAGCCCTCCACTACGGCTCCCACATCCAGGCTCACCAGGTCTCCATCCCGAATAACCTTGTCCCCGGGAATCCCGTGGACAATTTCGTCGTTGACGGAGACACAGATAGTACGGGGAAAACCCAGATAACCCTTAAAGGAGGGCTTTGCACCCAACCCCTGAATCTCCTGGACAGCAATGTCGTCCAGGTCGGCGGTCTTCATGCCCGGCCTTATGGCCTCCACGAGGGCAGCGATAGTCTGCGCAACCACCTTTCCGGCCTGGCGCATGTACTCGATCTCTCTGGGGGATTTCAGGGTGATACCCCGTTCCCTGGTTGCCACACCCGTGAAGAGTGCATCTTTTTCCATCTCTATCCTTCTACCTTACGCCACAGCACTGAGAAGCGACTCTCTCACCGCTTCAATGCTTCCCTCACCATCCACGTCCACCAGGTTTCCTTTCTCCCTGTAATACCGTATCAAGGGAGCAGTCTGCTCTGCGAACACCTTAATTCGTCGACTCACTGCCTCTGGAACGTCATCCTCTCTCTGATACAAATCCCCGCCGCAATCATCGCATACGCCCTGCTTCCGTGGGGCAGAGTTCACCTCGTGGTACGGCCTCTGGCACTGCCTGCATATCCATCTACCTCCCAACCGCAGCACTAGTTCCTCTTCAGAGACACTGATGTTCGCCACCAGATCGATAGCCTCGCCCTGATCTTCAAGAGCCTTTTCCAGGGCCTGGGCTTGTTCTACGGTACGGGGAAAGCCGTCCAGCACATAGCCCACCTGGGCATCTGGAAGCCTAATGCGTTCCTCAATCATTCCAATAATCAACTCGTCGGGCACAAGTAGTCCCTGTTGCATGTAGGAGCGAGCCGTATTCCCCAGTTCGGTGCCTCGCCCCTGGTGGTCCCGCAGCAGGTCCCCAGAAGAGATGTGAACAATACCCAGAGACTCAGACATGCTCTTAGCCTGAGTGCCCTTTCCTGCCCCTGGAGGACCGAGAAGAATAATATGCACAGTTCTCTTCCTATCGAATAAATCCTTCGTAATTTCTCATGAGGAGCTGGGCCTCCAACTGCCTCATGGTGTCCAAAGCTACTCCCACCATGATAAGCAAGCTGATGGAAGGAAGCTGAAGGGCACGGACATCCGTTGCCGTAGTAGCGATGTAGGGTATCACGGCCACAAGGCCCAGGAACAGGGCGCCGCCCCAGGTCACTCGCACAATGATACGGTTCAGGTACTCGTCTGTGGAGCGCCCGGGCCGTATGCCGGGGATGAAGCCCCCGTTTCGCTGGAGGCTCTCGGCCAAATTCTGCTGCCTAAACACAATTAGGGCGTAGAAGAAGGTGAAGGCCACCACTAGAAAAAAACTGAAGAAGTAATAGAAGAACTTGGTGGGATCGAATAGGCGCTGGATGAAGTCCGCCGCCTGGCTCAGGAAGGAGGTGCTGGTCGGATCGGTAAAGTAGCTGGCTACCACGCCCGGGAAGATCATGATTGAGAAGGCGAAGATTAGGGGTATCATTCCCGCCGAGTTCACCTTTATGGGAAGATGGGTAGCACCGCCTTGCCGGTACATCCGCCCGCCGCGAAAAACGGCCCGGCCATACTGGACTGGTATTCGCCGCTCTGCTTCCGTAAACATCACTATCAGGTACACCACTAGCGCCCCAATACCTATCAGCAGCAGCAGACCGGCGGCGTTGTCTCTCTCCAGAAACCCCTGGCCTATTATCTGAGGTAAAGTAGCCACTATCCCTGCGAATATTATGATGGATATACCATTTCCTATACCCTTCTCCGTTATCAACTCCCCTATCCACACCAGGAAAACGGACCCGGCCACCATGGTGATTATGATCGCTAGCGTGGGCAACAAGTTTCCGCCGGACGCCCCTATTCCGCCGATGGCCCCTCCCTGTTGAAGCAAAGTCAGCTGGCCAAATCCCTGGAGGGCAGCAATGGGCACCATGAGATAGTGGGTCAGCTGGTTTATCCTCTGGCGTCCCACCTCTCCCTCTTTGCTCAACTCCTTGAGCTGTGGGAACACCGGTACCATGAGCTGCATAATAATGGACGCCGTGATG
>JASLXI010000082.1 GCA_030740415.1 Dehalococcoidia bacterium | reverse complement strand
GCTTTGGCGGCCTTGAGGCTGGTGCCAGGATTCCACGTGGAGGATAGCGATGCGGGGTGCTGTGGCATGGCAGGGGCCTTTGGTTACGAGAGGGAACACTATGACGTTTCCATGGCAATCGGAGGACAGCGCCTGTTTCTCGCTGTCCCTGAAGGCGACGAAGAGAGTGAGGTTGTGGTTACAGGCATCTCATGCCGTCACCAAATCCAGCACGGCACTGGTCGTATGCCGCGGCACTTGGCAGAGGTGCTTGCGGAGGCGCTGGCGTGACGGAAAGCTCCCTACAACCCAACATCCAATACGCCCTGTTTTGCAGCGACTTCATCGAGAACACCAGTCAGGTGTCCATATTGGGAGTCCTTGATGGCGCCGATGTCTGGGAAACCATCGAACGGGGTCAGCCCACGCAAGAAATGTCTTTACCCTCAGAATGGTCTTGGGCATCAACGCCCGGAAGGCCGTCTTCAGGTAAACTGGGCATAACCAGGCCTTCCGGTGGCATCATGACCAGCGTAGGCCTGGAGGGCTTTGAGAGCCGTCCAGGTGAGATCGTCCATCGGTGTATCGCAAACCTGGATATGGGAGTCTCAGAGGACGGAGTCTACTCCTTCACAGTACACTTGGACGGCTCTCAAATTGGATGGGCCGTCTGCCCATGAGCTTTGCCATACACTTCGTGGACTGAGGCCATGGCGGCACCATCGTAGTAGCCCCAATCTCCATTAGACACCTCTTTTGCAATAATACAAGAAACTTTACAAAAACTGGACAAAGGTTTTCAAAAGTCATACCTGGCCAACCCTTGACAACCCATTGGTCGGAGGAACTATGATTCAGGAGGCTGGGTTCCCGGTCGCTGGGATGGTTTCAGAGCATCTCTGCTTCGCTGCCAGGCCCACTCTTTCGCGTGAGGCCTTGAGTCCATCTGGTCGATGCTTTGCTCCCAGGATACCAGTTGTTACGGTCACTTCCCACAGGTTGGACGTCTATATTACATATGCCGAAAGGGGATGATCCAAAGGTGAACTCTAGGACTCCATCCATCCATTTACTCAGCGACGGGATTATTAAGTATGACGGTGGCTCCGTATTCGGCCAAATTCCCAAGGTTCTGTGGGAGCAACAGGTAAGAGCGGACAGATGGAATCGTGTAAGCCTTGGTCTTAACTGTCTTTTAATCCGCACCGAGCATGGCAACGTGCTGGTGGACACGGGGGTTGGAAGCAAGGAAACAGGGGAACTGCGAGAGGTGTACGGCCTGTCCTCCAGTAAACTGGGTAAAGGGCTGAAGGGAGTCGGCCTTACCGCAAAAGACATAGACAAAGTCATTCTGACTCATCTTCACTTCGATCACTCGGGTGGCTGCACCAAGATCGACCGTTCTGGTGTGCCCATTCCAGTATTTCCGAAAGCCACCTACGTAGTGCAGACCTCCTGCTGGGAGAATGCAATGACCCCAAGCGAGCGTGGCAAAGCGTCCCATCACTCTGAGGATTACGCCTGCCTTCAGGATGCGGGTCAGCTTGAGTTGGTTGATGGAGATGCTGAGATACTGCCGGGGTTATGGGTCAAGGAGACTGGAGGGCACTGTCTGGGCCATCAGGTGGTGCACATGAACTGCGGAGGCGAGAAAGTGGTCTTTCTCGGCGACGTCATACCTACACCCCATCACCTGTCCCTTCCCTGCATTGCCGCCCATGATCAGTACCCGGAGGATACCCTCGAAAGGAAGAAAGAGCTTGTGGCTCAGGCTGTGAAGGATGGGTGGCTGGTGATATTCGGTCACGGCAGCGAAGAGAGGGCGGGATACCTTGAGAAGCGAGACGGCTCTGTGAAACTCAGGCCCATTAGTCTGTAACTACCTAGCAACAGGCGAGTAGTCGTAGGCCACGCCAAAATAATACGGGCGCACCCATTTGGGGACGCTATAATGGCAACAGGAGAGTTGAGATAACCAGTTCCCCTGCGCGGTATGGAGACCTTCTGCAATTTACCGACGGAAAGGGAGATGGCATGGTAGTTGCAAGGATATCCATAATACGTACTTCCCGCGATCCGACTCGTTTATCTGCCGCAAAGAAGGCCCAGGTGGAGCATCTGCCTAGTATGCCAGACTATATCATGGGGTTTCGCTGCGTCGGTCACGAGGATGAAGACGAGGTGGGTAGGGTATCACCGTGGAATGCCCACGAGGATGCAGACCATGCGGCCACCCTGGAACTCACCTTGGCCCTAAGGTCTCAGATACGTCTGCTGATAGACTAGGCCACACGGAAACCCGCGTGGATGTCTCTGGAAACCCCAAGAACCTGTCTGGAGCCTGAGGCAAGCCGACCACCTGGCCGTACACTGACCCGTCGTGCTTCTGCATTAGCCGCGTTCCAGTGATCGTGTTTCCCAGAGATCTACGGTCGTCGGCATGTACGCGCACATAATTGTCGGTAAGTCCTGACCACCTTCCTTTGTAATGGCCCGCGCCCCCTCCTTCCCACAGCACAGGGCGGATCTGGCCTAACAGACCACCGCGGAATTCCCTGGCGTGCTCTTCGGCTAGCTGAATAAGCAGCTTACTTCTTTGGCTCTTGGTAGCGGCGTCAACCTTGTCCTGGAAATATGCCGCGGAGGTACTTGGTCGTCTGGAGTAGGGGAATATATGCATGTCGGAGAAGCGAATATCCTGGCAGAAACGATACGTCTCCTGGAATTCCTTGTCGGACTCCCCTGGAAAGCCCGTCAGCATGTCGGTGGTGATGGATGCGTCAGGGATAAGCGCCCGCACACGTGCAACCGTGTGGGCGAAGAGGTCGGTGGTGTACCGTCGCCTCATGCGTCTCAGCACCGTGTTGCTGCCGCTCTGAAGGGGCATGTGAAAATGGGGACACAGTCGTGAATCCTGCCACAGCCCAAGCAAGTCCTCTCCCATTTCCTGAGGCTGTATCGACGACACTCTTATCCTTGAAATTGTGGTTTGGTTTAGCATGGCCTCTAGTAGGCGGACAAGGCTAGAACCGGGAACATCGAAACCGTAGGAACCCAGTTGAGTGCCCGTAAGGACCACCTCCTGAAACCCCTCATCCTCCAGCGTCAAGACCTGCGTCACCAGGGCATCGATTGGGATGCTTCGTTCCCTTCCGCGGACCGTGGGCACTATACAATAGGCGCATACCTGGTTGCATCCCTCCTGGATTCTTACCATCGCCCTGGTGCGGTGTGCGCTCCCATTGAAGTGCGTCTCTCCAATAGCGCACGGGCCGAACGCTTCTTCCATGAGCAGCACAACCTCTCGTACCAGCCGGTCCTTATTAGTGTTTCCGAGGACAAGGTCCACTTCTGGAAAGGACGCCAATGCTGCTGAGTCCCTCTGAGCGTAGCATCCAGTGGCAACGATGAGCGCTTTGGGGTTTCGGCGGCGGGCGGCTCGCAGGGCTTGGCGAGCCTTGCGGTCTGCCATTTTGGTCACTGTACATGTGTCCAGGACATAGACATCAGGCGGCTCTCCAAAATCAACCACCTGGTATCCGGACTCGGCAAATCCTCGGGCCAGGGCCTGGGAATCGGCTTGGTTCAGCTTGCAACCGTGTGTCTCGATGACTATTGTAGGCAAATGTCCCATCCAAAAATACAGTGCATGCTATTATAAGTGACCTGGATGTCATGCACAATGAAATCTTGGTGTGCCTACGGACTACTGGAATGTAGCTAACTCACGTTGCTCAATCGAATACGATAAATCTCCAGGACTCTTAATACATCTAATCATTAGAACATAGAAACGCTGCTAATATTGGACGGAGGTACGGGGTATGGCTCACCGTGAAATACTGATATATGGCGCCGATTGATGCAGTGATTGTAGGCGTGCCAAGAGGTTTATGGATGAGCACTACATTCCATCTCAGTGGATAGATGTCCAGGAAGATGCCGAGGCGAGGGAGGTCGTAATGAAGCTGAGCGATGGGAAACGCATTATTGCTACCGTAATACTTGAGGACTACTCCGTACTTGTAGAGCAGTCCAAACCTCAACTGGCCCGAAAACTGGGAATCGATGGATAACCTGTCATCCTTGACTCGATGTGATTATTTGCTCCTTAGTGACTCTCAGTCAGAGTACCCACGACTTGATCGAACCCAAAATAGACGCATTGGGATGAGCAGAAGTGAGGTAACGTGCCTCACACCAACAGAGAAGTCTATCGCGCTCCCTGGTGCCCGGACTGCAAGCAGGCCAAGCAGTTCCTGGGAGAGCAGCGCATTCACTACGAGTGGGTAAGTATAGTAGATTTAGAGGAAGATCCCGAAGGCGCAAAGACCATTCAGGGGCTGGACAACGGAAGGCAGATCAGTCCCATCATTATTTGTGACGATGGCTCAATCCGTGCGGAGCCTGGTAATGCGGACCTGGCCTAGAAGCTGGGTAAAGACGCCAGTGCCAAACAGACTTTTTAGGGTCTATTGATTGTCGGCTCGGGCCCGCGGGTCTCACCGCGACTATCTGTGCGCCGTGGGAGGGAATAGATACTCTGGTTATCGAAAAGAGCGGTGTCAGTGACCAAGCCAGGACTTTGTGAAACGCGCCAGCCACCTCGGTCTCTACTCGGAGATAATGGACCCTAGTACGGGAGATTTCCTGGGCAACTTTTCCAAGGCCTTCAGCCACATCGGCGTCATTCACACGGCCGGAAACCTCAGGCAGGCACTTGAACGGGACGGCAGCCTCGCCGAGCTGTTAGTCTCCGAGAGCAACCGTGAGTTTTTGACTCGAGCAATCTGTCGAGGGTACAATACGTTCTAGGATAATACGACCTATGAATACCAAAGCTGGCTCAAGGCATGAAGCTGCTGTTGAGCAACGCCTCAGCATATCCTTTGCAGATAGGGACCTTCTATCCCTGGCCCTGACTCATCCTTCCGCTGTCAACGAGGACCCTTCATCATTTTCCTCCTCTAATCAGAGGTTGGAGTTTCTGGGGGATGCCTATATAGATTTCGTAGTGGCCTGGGAGTTGTACAGTCGCCTTACTCAGATGACTGAAGGAGAGCTTACAGAGTTGCGTTCGGCCATCGTCCGCGGCAAGACCCTGGCACGGGTGGCCCGCAGTCTCTCCTTGGGTTCCTGCCTCTACATGGGCCAGGGCGAGGAGAGGGGTGGTGGCCGTGAACGGGAGTCAAACCTGACAGCGGCCCTGGAGGCCCTGGTCGGCGACAAGACCCTGGCCGAGTTGGCGGCCCAGCATGATGTGCATCCCAACATGATCACCCAGTGGAAGCGGCAGGCCAAACAGAGCCTTCCCGAGGTATTCGCCAAGAAGAACGCTCGTGGCGTC
>JASLXI010000081.1 GCA_030740415.1 Dehalococcoidia bacterium | reverse complement strand
CGCTGGCGAGCGGGTCTTTCAGCTGCTGTGTCAAGTGGCTGGCCGCACCGGGAGGGGCCCTCTGGGGGGACAGGTAATAATCCAGACCTACTCTCCCCAGCACTACGCTGTGGCCGCCGCATCCGCCCAGGACTACGAGGGTTTCTACCAGGAAGAGATGACATACCGCGAGGAGCAAGGGTTGCCACCCTTTGGTCACCTAGTACACCTAGTCTATCTGCACATCAGCCAGGATCGATGTCGCCAGGAGGCGCTAAGGTTTGGTGGGGTTCTGAAGAGGCAAAGGGATGCCTGGGGACTGACCAACATCGATATCCTAGGCCCAGCTCCTGCCAATCCTCCGGGGCCAGGAACCTCGTTCTCTCCTGGAGAAGACTCCTATTGCCCGAGGCTGGGCCGTGGTGGTGGACCCCATATCTGTTGCATAAGGGAGCACATTTGGATTTACACAGCCATCAACCCCGACTATAATTGGCCGAAAGCCTAACTTCAGCTATGCGAGGAGACAGCCAGTGGCCCTATTGAACCTGCGCACCTTGCCCGACCCAGTCTTGCGACAGAAGGCAAGAAAGGTCAGTAAAATAGACGACTCTCTTCGAAAGCTCATTGACGACATGATAGACACCATGCGGGATGCCAACGGCATTGGTCTGGCCGCGAACCAGGTGGGCATTCTCCAGTGTATCGTCGTCATAGAAATTCCGGAAGAAGAGCAGGTGCGGGTGCTCATCAACCCCCAGATGGTCCGCCGCGAGGGCGAGCGAGTAGTGGAGGAGGGCTGTCTGAGTATTCCTGGCTATCGTGGTGAACTCACCCGGTCCCTCAAGGTGCGGGTGCGGGCCCTGGATAGGGATGGCAAGACGGTGCGAATCAAGGGGGAAGGCCTGCTTGCCCAGGCCTTGGAGCACGAGATAGACCACATCAACGGTACCCTCTACATAGACCACCTGGAGAGCCCTGACAAGCTCTGGAAGCTGGAACCCCAGGAAGCTGGAGCACAGTCCGAGGCGAATTGACCTCTCAAACTCCCTCCAAGGGTACTGGGGCCTCCTTGCAGGAGGAGGCACTTCCCTTACTCCAAGCCCTCAGAGACTTCTTTAGCCGTCGAGAAATAGCGGCCTACCTAGTGGGTGGCTTCCTCCGTGACGCGTTCCTGGGAAGACCCACCTTGGATGTGGATCTGGCTATCAACGGCGACGCTATCCATCTGGCAAAGGACCTGGCAAAGGAGATGAGGGGCGCCTTTGCCCTTCTGGATGAGAACCGTGCCATCGCTCGTGTAGTATTGCCCACAGAATCGACGTTCCCCAATAAACAAATAGACCTGACCTCGTTTGTTGGTGATATCAAGCAGGACATGGCGCGCCGTGATTTCACCATTGATGCGATGGCCCTTCCTCTGGATGAAGCCCTAGTATTGGGTGGAGGCAATGGGACTACAAGAAAACTGATTGACCCCTTCGGTGGCCTCGACGACCTGTCTACTGCCACCATCAAGGCCGTGGCCGGTCACGCCTTCGGGGATGACCCCGCTCGCCTTCTAAGAGCTGTGCGTCTGGCGGCACAGCTTGGCTTCTTCCTGGACCAGGATACCCGCGGCCTTATTGAACGGGACGCTCACCTGGTCACCACGGTGTCTCCTGAACGTCTGCGCGACGAGCTTCTAAAAACCTTGGCGGAGGACGATTCGACTCGTTCTTTGCGCCTCATGGACGACCTTGGTCTGCTTTGTCCTCTCATCCCGGAGTTGGAGATCGCTAGGGGTGTGGAGCAACCCAAAGAGCACTACTGGGATGTCTTCTACCACTGCTTGGAGACTCCCGGCCATGTGGAGCGGCTCACCATGGAGCAGGGTAGGGTAAGGGATGAAATCATCTCCTATTCTCCCTGGCATCCCTCCTTTGGGGCGTACTTCGAAGAAGAGGTAAGCGACGGCCACACTCGACGCACCATCGTCAAGCTGGCCGGCCTTCTTCACGACGTTTCCAAGCCGGCCACCAAGTTCATCGAGCCTACCGGGCGTATGCGCTTCTTCGGTCACGATACCCAGGGTGCGGAGGTCTGCCAGGAGATTCTGGGCCGTCTGCGTCTCAGCAACAGAGGAATCAACCTCATAACTACTATGGTGAGGCACCACCTGCGCCCTACTCAGATGAGCCAAGGCGTTGACATGCCTACTCCTCGCGCCAACTATCGCTTCTTCAGAGACCTGGGCGAGGCCGCTATAGATACCCTCTATCTCAACATGGCGGATTACCTGTCGGCCAAGGGCCCCGGCATTGAGACCGACGACTGGCAGGGCCACTGCGGTCTCATAAGTCATATCCTGCAAAGCGGGCTTGACCAGGAAGGAGCACCCCGGAAGATGCCCCGACTAGTGGACGGTCACGTGCTCATGGAAGCCTTGGGCATTTCTCCGGGAGCACTGCTCGGACGTCTCTTGGAGGCCATTCAGGAGGCTCACGGTTCAGGTGAGATTACCACACAGGAAGAAGCCCTTACGCTGGCCCGCCGTCTGATAGCCGCCGATAAGTAAGCACGAGAATACCTTGTAGTCGGTGATGCTTTATAGGTACAGGGCCATGCCCCGACCGCCACCCATATCTTGTGCATCATCGGTGAATTCACACAAAATAGAGTGGTGTAACCCATTGACACTAACACTGCATAGTAGTAGGATGCTCATGTGTCAATCGCACAACCCTTTGGGGACAAATAACATTTTAGCACCACATCTAGTGTCTTTAGACGTTGGGCATGAGTTAAGAGAGACATGCGCTGTCCATACTGCAACCACCCAGAATCTAAAGTCATCGACTCCAGGGATGCCGCCGAGGGCGTTCGCCGCCGTCGGGAGTGCATTCAGTGTGGCCTTCGTTTTACTACGTATGAGCGCATCCAAACCACCGCACTCATGGTCGCCAAGCGAGACGGCCGTCGTGAGGAGTACAATCGGGATAAGCTGACCAACAGCGTTCAGAGGGCCTGCGTCAAGCGGCCCCTGCCCACTGGCACCATCGACAAGCTGGTGGACGACATTGAGTCCCATCTTCAAGGCCTGGGCCGCGCCGAGATCCCCAGCGTCGCCATCGGCGAGATGGTCATGGAGCGCCTGCGTACCATGGACCCCGTGGCATACATACGTTTTGCCAGCGTCTATCGGGACTTCGCAGACGTGGAGAGCTTCAAAGAGGCCGTCGAGGCCCTGGAAAGGGCGCACCAGGCACTGGAGAGCAATATTCCATCGCCACAGTTGCCGCTGATTAACGAAGAATCGTCTAAGAGACGCCGCGGCCGCAGGCCCCGGCCAGCACCTGGCTTACCTATGGATATGGGCGGTGCCCATGGATAAGGCCTTGTCACGTGCACTGGTATCACTAAAAAGCCTCATAAACTGAGGGAATACTTTTCCCGTATCCTAAAGAACAACACGGAGGCACCCATGACCATCACCCGTAACACAAATACAACCGGAAGCAAGCTTACCCGGAGTAAAAGGACCATCTGGTTGAAGGATGTCCTGGTCGCTTTGGAGGCTGCGGGCGTTAACGATCCCACCGTAGCTCAGCAGGTGGCCGACTCTCTGTCCAATGGCAGCGTTAACGATCACGAGGGAAACCAGACCAAAACGCCAAAACTTACGATGAAGCCACTCTCAGGGGCCATGATCTCGACCACTGAGCCTGGGATCTCCGATAACGCAAAGGTGGTCCTGGAGAAGCGCTACTATCTCAAAGACCCCCAGGGAAATGTCATCGAGCACTCCTGGTTCGATGTGTGTCGACGCGTCGCCCGGGCTATTGCCGCGACCGAGATCCTCTACAACCCACAGGCTGATGTGGCCTACTGGGAGGAGGAGTACTACCGGGTTATGGCAAGCCTGGAGTACGTTCCCAACTCTCCGACACTCATGAATGCAGGCACAGGTGCGGGGACCCTCTCGGCCTGCTTCGTTATAGGGCTGGAAGACAGTATGGAGGGCATCATGGACACGGCTAAGGAGGCCGCCTTGGTACAGAAGTTCGGTGGAGGGACGGGCTTCGCCCTCTCAGGCATCCGGCCCAAGGGTGCTTCCATCTCCACTACCCACGGCAGGGCCTGTGGTCCCGTGGCCGTCCTTCGTCACCTATCCTCCGTTTCCACCCTGGTCACCCAGGGGGGAAAGCGCGACGGAGCCAACATGGCCGTCATGGACGTGCACCATCCAGACATCATGGACTTCATCGCCTGTAAGACCGAGGAAGGGCAGATCCACAACTTCAACATATCTGTGGGAGTCAGCGAGGAGTTCATGCAGGCCGTACAGAAGGGCGACGACTACGATATACGAGATCCACACTCCGGCGATGTAGTCGGCAGCCTAAACGCGGTGGAGGTCTTCGATCATATGATAGACGGAGCGTGGCTCAACGGAGAGCCGGGTACCATCTTCTTGGACAGGGTCAACGAAAACAACCCCACGCTCCATCTGGGCCGCATGACAGCCACAAACCCCTGTGGCGAGCAGCCCCTGTTGCCCTATGAGTCCTGCAATCTGGGCTCCATCAACCTCGCCAAGTTCGTTGTGAAGACCAATGGTCAATTCACACTGGACTGGAACCGCCTGGGCAAAGTGACCAGCATCGCCACGCGTTTCTTGGACAACGTCATCGATGCCAACCGATACTCCGTCCCGGAGATAGAGCGAATGACCAAACAGACCCGAAAGACTGGTCTGGGTGTCATGGGCTTTGCCGACATGCTTGTAGGCATGGACATTCCCTATAACTCCCAGGAAGGCATGGAGTTGGGCCGTGAGGTCATGAGATTCATTCGCCAAGAGGCGGACACCACCTCCGAGGATCTGGCAGGGGAGCGCGGCGTATTCCCGGCTTACGAAGGAAGCACATTTCACGAGCAGGGCCGACCCATGCGTAATGCCTGCCGTCTTACCGTGGCTCCCACCGGAACAATCTCCATGATAGCCGGCTGTTCCAGTGGCATCGAGCCCATCTTCTCCCTCTGCTACCACAAGCACAACATCTTGGGAGGCGAGAGCCTGGTCTATGTCGATGTCAACTTCGAGAAGGTTGCTCGGGAGGACGACTTCTACAGCGATGATCTGATGGAGTACCTGGCCGACGGCGGGTCCATCCAGGACCGGGATGATGTCCCAGACTGGGTGAAAGAGGTCTTCGTCACCGCCGCGGACATCTCTCCCCGGGACCACGTCCGTATGCAGGCGGCCTTTCAGGAGAGCGTCGATGCCGCCATATCCAAGACCATCAACTTCCCCAACTCCGCCACCAGAGATGACGTGCGCACGGCCTACCTCCTTGCCTGGAAGCTCGG
>JASLXI010000080.1 GCA_030740415.1 Dehalococcoidia bacterium | reverse complement strand
TTGGGGGCCGGTCTCTCCAGTCTCCCCTTGTTCTCCCTGGAGTCCCGCATCACCTTTCGCACCTTGGGGACCGGCCTCTCCAGGCTCCCCTTGTTCTCCCTGGAGTCCCTGGACGTCACCTTGCGGACCTTGGGGGCCGGTCTCTCCAGGCACTCCTTGTTCTCCTTGGAGTCCCGCATCACCTTGCGGACCTTGGGGGCCGGTCTCTCCAGTCTCCCCTTGTTCTCCCTGGAGTCCCGCATCACCTTGCGCACCTGGCGGACCGGCCTCTCCGGGCTCTCCTTGCGGCCCCTGTGAACCCGCAGCTCCGCTGGGCCCTTGTTCACCTTGAAGTCCCGCATCACCTTGTGGCCCTATCGGCCCAATTTCCCCTTTTAACCCTTGGGTTCCAGAACACGCGCCAGCTCCCAACACGAGCAGCGCACAGCTAAGTACCAATACAGATCTTCGTCTCATTCTTGCGAGCATGAACCTACCTCCAGGGACAGTATAGCCTAGGGGGCAGGAGGAGGGGATGGTGCCTTTAGGCGTGGCTGGTAGTAGCTAGGGCTACGGGGCTAACTGGTGAATAGCGAAAATGCTACTGGGGCTTATAAGGCTGTTGTGAGGTAAGGGGGTGGGATGTATCTCCCTGTCCCCCGATTGTACCTAATCCCCCAAGGGACTCCCAGGCGTTAGACTCCATTACCCTGCATGAACCTCAGAAGTTACTGAATAGGCTTGACGGTAAATTTCTCGTACGTCTGGAATTTGTCCAAGTGCTGTATGAAATGAGCCTTAAGCTCGGGGTTCAGATAAGGATTGATGCCGGCCTTAGACTCAATGTGAATCCCGGTGTGGCTGACCCTCATGAAGCCCACAGGCGAAAAATCCCGAACCAACTTCGCCATCGTACGTACATCATGGTCAACCCTCGTGTCTATATTAGAGCCTGTCAAGGAGGCATCAGGGTGTACGAGCCAGACTTCATCGAAGATGCTTCCGGTAAACTTTGGCGGTTCGCTCACAGGGTTCATTAGCAAGGCCATCGCTTGGTCGTAACCTTCATAGAACTTGGGAGGTGTAATACTCCTAGTGACCTGCCCCCCATCTTTGTACCACTCGTTAAGTTAGTCCTACAAGGGCAGGGACCATGTCGGCAGCCAGAACGACCTGCGGTGCCGGCGGTCTGTAGCCCGGTGAGCCAGTAGCCGTATGCGGTTCCTCGGGAACCTTTGCCCTTCTGGCGCGTCACCGTTTTGGCTTTAATAAGCTCTTTCAGCACCCTGTCCAGAGTAGACCTACTGACGGTCTCGCTGAGTCTGACGGCCAACTCGAACTCGGTTACTGCTGCCAGGAGTCTTCTCCACTCGGTTCTGTGGGCCAAGCCGGGCACGCCAGGACTGCATCCAGTCAAGCTCCATTGTTAACCGCTATCACGAGGCTTATGATTATCACGAAACCTAATATCGGGAGTCTTAGCATGCAGAAGTGGGTGACCTACCTAGATGACCACAAGTCCCAGTTCACCAATGAGCTCCTGGACTTTTTGCGCATTCCCAGCATCTCGGCACTGTCTGAGCACTCCGGGGATGTAGAACGTGCCGCCCAGTGGGTAGCGGACCGTATGACGGTGGCAGGCATCGAGGGAGTACGTGTCCTACCTACGGAGGAGCACCAGGTAGTTTACGGAGAGTGGCTTCATGGTGGTGACAGGCCCACGGTAATGATCTATGGGCACTATGATACCCAACCCGTGGACCCCTTGACGCTCTGGTCTCAACCACCGTTTGAACCAACGATCAAGGAAGGCCGCGTCTATGCCAGAGGCGCATCAGACGACAAGGGGAATATGCTTGTCACCATTCTCGCTGTTGAAGCCTTGCTTCAAACAGAGGGCAAGCTCCCCGTGAACTTGAAGTTCTTCTTCGAAGGCCAAGAGGAGATTAGCAGCCCGGGTCTTCAGGGCTTTCTCGCTGCGAACCGAGATCTACTGGCCTGCGATATGGTTGTCAGCGCCGATGGTCTGCAGTGGGATGAAGACCATCCTGCTCTCCTTCTAGGAATGAAGGGAAGCTGCTTCCTGGAAATTGACGTTCTCGGTCCACGAAATGATCTCCACTCGGGATTATATGGAGGCGCCATACAGAATCCGATTCACGCTCTGGCGCAGATACTCAGTTCCATGCGCGATCCCGATGGGAGAGTACTGGTACGAGGCTTCTACGACGACGTTATCTCCCCATCCGAGGAAGAGCGAGCTGACACGGCCGCTATCCCCTTCGATGTCGACTCCTACAAAGAGGAAGTAGGCGTAAGAGCCATATACGGGGAGCCGGGATACAGCACCCTGGAGCGGACGTGGCTGAGACCCACTCTAGAGGTGAATGGTATCTGGGGCGGATTCCAAGGTGAGGGCCTTAAGACAGTGCTGCCCAGCCAAGCCCACGCCAAAATCTCGTGTCGTCTGGTGCAGAATCAGGACCCCGCTAAGATTGTCGACCTTATAGCCACCCACATCGAAGAACACACTCCACCTGGTGTGAAGGTGACTGTCCGTCCCATGAGTTCAGGCACGCCCGCATATGTGATACCCGCTAATCATCCCGGTAATGAAGCGGCGCGCGCTGTGCTGGAGAGTCTTTACGGTAGACCACCCTATCACTGCCGCTTGGGGGGTACCCTCCCCGTCGCGCCTCTCTTTCTCAAGGAACTAAGTGCGTACACCGTAACTCTCGGCTTTGGTCTCCAAGATGAAGGAGCTCACTCCTTCAACGAGTTCTTCCGCCTCTCTAACTTCGAACTTGGACAGAAGGCCTACTGCCAACTGCTGGAGCGTCTGGGCGAAGGGCCATGACTATGCGGTTGCCCTTGATTCCTGGACCATCTGCTCACGCATTGATGGCACCACACAGATAGATCGTCGGCTTACTCATCTCTCTGTACTCTTACAGATACTCTTTATATAGGCCTGAGCGGAGCCCCTACCCCCATCCGTACCCTTACCCGTCGACTTGGAGTGACTATTTCTATCCATGAAATGCTTGTCTCCAATGAATCCTTGGAAGAAAGGCTCATAAGTGGATCTTCCCAACTCCAGAGTCGAATCGAGATCGTTCAACCCCGTTCAACGCAAGCTAAAGCTGAACGATTAGGCGTTCAAATGCGTTCAATTGAACGGCTGGGTTGAACGCTGTCCACTGTGGAGTCCATTGGCTATGAGTCCACCTACCACGCCCTAAGCTCCGCCTAAGCCTTGGCCCTCTTCCCTTGCTCCTTTAGGCTATACTGCCTCCAGAGGCAGGGTGATGCTCAGTGGTGTACGGAACACCTGATATGAAATGCTCGACATGCGGCAACCACAACTTGGAGAACCTTCGGTTCTGTGCAGGGTGTGGGGCCACTTTACGTGCGGCTATAGCTCGTCGTATCAGAAGGGCAACCAAAGTTTGGCTAGTGGGTGGCCTAACGGGGTTGGTCACAGGCCTGTCGTTCATTCTGGTGCATGATGCCTTAACAACTGACCTGATTTCGATTTATGGGAGTTTGCCGTTGCTCTGGTCACCCCTGCTTTAATTGCAGCCCTTGTTGCTATAGCCACGAGGTCGAGGATAGTCATATTATTGGCCGTCGCATATCTGACTCTACTGATACCGGTCTTGGGTGCATCTTTTGGAGCGTCAGGCTCAGAACCGCTATGGCAGTTTGCGGTATTGGGTTCAGTTGGTGGCTTGGTTTGGAGCACCCCTTTCGCATTGTGGCAATTGCCGAGAAGGCGGTGATGGTTACAGGACTGGGGTTTATTACCTCAGGCACTAGACGGACAGCTACGCCATAGCTCCTGTCATATACTGCCCCTAGAGACAGAGTTATGCTCAGTGATGTACGGAGCACCTGATATGAAATGCTCGACATGCGGTAGCCCCAACAAGGGGAACTTCCTGAGGAGGCTGTGCCTGCCCAGGGCGGTCAATCACTGGTCGTTGCGAAGCCTCCAGGTCAAGCTCATCAGAATCGGGGGGAAGGCTGGTTCGGCACGTCCGGCGGGTGGTCTCCCAGTTGGCCGAGGTGGCCGCGACGCGAGTGCTGTTTCAGGGAGTGCAAGATCGTATTGGCAGGCTCCATGCAGCACCTGAGTAACAAACATACTGGAGGACATCGGAGGTGATGAGGGGTAGCCGAAGGGAAGGTGCGTGCCTGGGGAAGTTGTAAGGGAGTGCAAACGTGGCGAAAGCTGCCTTCCTTCCCTGGCGACCGCTGACTCGGGATACCGAGAGATGATCTTGTGAGCTTCATTGGATGGCTGACAGCATTGGTGAGTGATACTACCGTGGCTCTCGTCGAGAATGGTGCGTTGATTGGGTCCAGGCACTTTGATATGGGGAATTCCGATTGAAAGCAGTCCTTTATTCCTGGGATGTACTGCGAGATGAACAGAAAAGAGCACAGCATGAATGAGAAGAGGGAACTGACAGGAAAGGTGGCTCTCGTTACCGGCGGGGCGCGCGGTATCGGACGGTCGATTGCCGAGGCCTTCGCCGACCAGGGGGCGCACGTTCTGTTGAATGATATTCTGGATAGCGACCGCGATGTGGCAGAAGGTATCGGCGGGGTCTTTATGCAAGCCGACCTCTCCAAGGTCGACGAGGTGCGAATGCTCTGCCGTCGGTTGGATGAGGAAGGGCATGACGTGGACATACTGGTGAACAACGCGGGGATCCAGAATGTGGCCTCAATCGAAGAGTTCCCGGAAGAGACCTGGTTCCATATGATTCAACTGATGCTCAGTACGCCCTACCAATTGATAAAGGGCGTTTTGCCCGGTATGAAGGAGCGTGGGTGGGGGAGAATTATCAACATATCTTCTATCCTCGGCCTTACTGCGAGCCCGTACAAGTGCGCCTATGTTTCGGCGAAGCACGGCCTGATAGGGTTGACCAAGGGGATAGCTCTCGAAGCCGGTGAGTACGGGGTGACCGTCAACGCTATCTGCCCTGCCTATGTTCGTACAAAGCTGGTCGAGGACCAGATCGAGGACCAGGCGAGGGCGCGGGGAATCAGCCCTGAGAGTGTGATAAAGAAGGTGATGCTCGAACCGGCAGCCATCAAACACCTGATCGAGCCGGAGGAAGTGGCCCGTATGGCGGTTTACCTGGCGTCGGAAGCGAGCCGGTCGATGACGGGTTCGGCGTACACGCTTGATCTGGGGTGGACCGCTCAGTAGGTTAAACTCAGGCGTCTACTCATCTGGTATGACGACCGGCATCAATCCGGCTGCGTTGCCTGTGACCTGCCTCCCGAAAACTGGTCCAGGTGTAATGTTAGTAACCTGGACCGTAGGAAGGGGGAGAAATCCCAAGGAAGAAGCATACACCAGAGCAGGTCATCAAC
>JASLXI010000007.1:6191-12216 GCA_030740415.1 Dehalococcoidia bacterium | reverse complement strand
CAGGCCTCCCTTCGACGACGCACGTGTGCGTAAGGCAATACACCTGGTCATGGACCGCCAGGAATGGCACCAGTTGCAGCGTATAGGCGATTCTGATGACTACGCTGGCTATATTGGGGGGTTCTTCAATTCCCAGAACACACCATACAACGCCATGGGCCACTCGATAGAAGAGATGTTTGAATGGCCCGGGTTCCGCCAGCCCAAGGACGATGACATCGCTGAAGCAAACCGCCTGCTGGATGAGGTCTATGGAGCGGGAGAGAGGCCCGGGCCTTTCAAGTGCCTATCCAGGGCCGACGACACATCGACCAACGCCTGTCTGTATATGGGCGGGACGATACAGAAGCACCTTGGAATAACCATGACCTTGGACCTCTATGATGCTGCGACCCTGTCATCTCAGACCAAGGCCTGCAAGCACACGTTTGCAGTGACCGTTATGCCTGGCTGGGAGGGTACCCCAGATCCCTATCTGCGCTACCGGTCCGTCCACTCCGAGAAGAAAGGTGCAAAGCCATGCATGGAGGGCATCGATCCCGACCTCCAGGCCGAGGTAAACACCCTTATCGACAGGATGCAGTTGGAGTTGGACTTCGCTAAGAGGGCCGAGATCAGTAAAGAGATTGAGTTCATCCTGTTCAACGAATACCTATATGCCGCCGGCATGGAGTGGCAGACCCTGTACACCGGCTACCAGCCATGGGTGAAAGGCTATAGCGCTCTCCCGCACCACTCCATACATACGTCTCACCTCAAGATCATACCGAGAGCCTGGATAGCAAGTTAGGGGCATACACCGTCCGAATCCCATAGCACCCTAAGATAGTCGAACCAGGTGGGCACATAAGGTGAGTTGCCACGTCCTAGGAGCGTGGCAACTCACCTGGTTCGGTCGCTAGGGGCTCCGAGCCGACCAGGAAGGTATCAGGAGAGCCCTCGGGCACCTCACTCTGCCATCCATCCGAGGGTTGGCGCCCGTACTCTGAAGAGGGAGAGTATCGTGACAACATACATAATCAACCGTCTGTTCCAGGGAGCAATCGCTGTCCTAGTGGTGTCCATAGTGATTTTCCTTCTAATGCGGGTAGCACCCGGGGACGTGGCGCTGATGGTTATAAGCCAAGGGGAAGAGGACTTCAACCCCGAAGATGTGGACCCAGTAGCGCTGGCAAGAATCCAGAAGCTCCTAGGCCTCGACAGGCCCCTGCACATGCAGTACCTGGTCTGGCTTGGGAATGTAGTTACCCTGGACTGGGGAGTCTCTTTCTATACTAACAAGCCTATCATGGAAGAGTTCGTCTCCAGAGCTCCCGTCACATTTCAACGGGGTTTGTACAGCGTACTTTTAGCTGTCTTTATAGGTATTCCACTGGGCATCATTATGGCCCTGAGGCAGGATTCCTGGATGGATTACGTCGGAAGGGTTTTCTCATTGGGGGGACTGTCCATGCCAAGTTTCTGGATCGCCACCTTAGTGATTGCAGGAGGAGTGTACCTGTTTCAATGGTCCCCTAGAATAGATTACAGTCATCCGTGGGATGACCTAGGCGCCAACCTCGCAATTCTTTTCTGGCCGGCTCTCATTGGCGGCTACGCCTCTGCCGGGACCAAGGCCAGGATGATGCGGTCCACCATGCTGGAGGTACTGCGTCAGGACTACATCAGAACCGCCCATGCGAAGGGGCTGAGGCGCTTCGTAGTGGTGTATCGGCACGCCATGAAGAACGCTCTGCTTCCCGTGATAACCGTGATAGGAATATCCATGGCTGTAATCATGGGGGGCTCGGTCATAATGGAGACCATCTTCCAGTTGCCTGGGATAGGAGTGTATCTGGTGAGGGGGATGAACCAGCGGGACTTCCCTGTGGTACAGAGCATGGTCGCCATAATTGCCATGTGGATTATCTTAACCAACCTAGTGGTAGATGTCGCCTATGCGTGGCTGGACCCGCGCATTCGTCTTTAGAGTTTTTCTCCATCAAGGAGGCTAGAAGTTGATCACCGTCGCCAGTAATGAAAGAGTAGCTCGTGGCCCTCGCCTGATTAGGACACTAAAATCTATCCGGACCTTCTTTGCGAGGAAGCCCTTGGGTGCTGTCGGGGCATCGATTATTATCTTCATGGTTGTGATTGCCGTATTTGCTCCAGTGGTCACCTTTTACGACCCTCTATTGATGGATTTCACCGGTGATCTGCAAACGCCTTCCACGGAACACTGGATGGGGACTGACACTTGGGGACGTGACGTATGGAGCCGGATTGCTTATGGGGCTCGAATATCCCTGTACGTTGGATTGCTGTCCGTTTTAACCGGATCGGTGGGTGGGGCGATAATCGGGTTGTTTAGCGCATATTACGGGGGCCGTGTGGATGGGGTGATTCAGCGCATCATGGACTCACTGATGTCCATTCCCACCCTGATTCTGGCACTCACCATCATGGCAGCCCTGGGCCAAAGTCTGAACAACGTGGTTATCGCTGTTGCAATACCACAGTTACCCAGGGCCAACCGAGTAGTACGGTCTCAGGCACTTTCTGTCAAACAATCGGAGTTCGCCCTGGCGGCCCAGGCCATAGGAGCTTCGGACGTACGCATTGTGCTTCAGCACATTATGCCTCAGTGTGTGGCTCCGTGGCTTATTATAGCAACAGCTGCCCTTGGCACCGCCATAATAGCCGAGACCTCCCTGAGCTTCCTCGGCCTTGGGGTGCCACCCCCTGAGCCGTCTTGGGGCAGCATGCTCACTGGAAGAGTAAGGAACTACTATGCCGTCGCTCCGTGGCTGGCCATATGGCCTGGAGTCGCTATCTCGGCGGCAGTGTATGGTTTCAACCTTTTTGGTGACGCGTTGAGAGACGTGCTGGATCCACGGTTGCGGGGAACCTAAGACATTCACTAACCCCACAGTCGGGTTGGACTCCGTGCACTAAGAGCATAGGAGACTTGTTATGCCAGGACCTTGTAGTGGATTAACTGTGCTGGATTTTAGCTGGGGTATGCCAGGGGCTCTGGCGACTGCCGTGCTTGCCGATTTCGGCGCCGACGTCATAAAAGTGGAGCCACCGACCGGCGATCCCCTCCGTTCTCATCCTAGCTGGCTGGCCTGGAACCGCGGCAAGAAGAGCATTGTCCTGAACATGGAGACTCCAACGGGTCGCGAGCATGCAGAGGCCTTGACCAAGAAAGCTGATGTGCTGCTGGAATCTTTCCGTCCCGGTGAAGCCCAGCGCCTCGGGATCGACTACGAAACGCTCTTCCACATCAACCCTCAGTTGGTGTACTGCTCTATTACTGGCTTTGGCCAGAATGGGCGGTTCAAGAACCTGAAAGATTACGAAGGAGTAGTAGCTGCGAAGAGCGGGCGCATGTCAGCCTTCAATGGTCAATTGAACAGGCCAGGCCCAATCTACCCTTCGGTCCAGACCGCGACCTGGGCTGCAAGTCAGGCAGCGGTCCGGGGCATCCTGGCTGCACTCCGTATTCGCGATCAAATGGGTAGGGGCCAGTGGGTGCAGACCAGCATGCTACAAGGCACGTTCCCCTTTACCGGCCCTCGCCCTATGAACGCTTTTTTCAACCGGAAGGACCCGGAACGGTTCCCGCTTGTGTCGCCGGGCGGTCAGTCGTTACCCACGCTTGAGTACATTCCTGTTCGGACTAAGGACGGCCGTTGGCTCCAGCATGCCAACAACAGGCAGGGCCCACGACTCCTGCCAGCACACCTCCGGGCCATCGGTCTGGAGTGGGTGTTAGAGGATGAACGTTTCAAGAACCTTTCTGCCATGAACGAGGAGAACAGGGAGATCTTGCGGGAGATCATTCTCGAGCGTATGCAGGAAAGAACCCTGGACGAATGGATGGACATCTACGTGGAGGACGGAAACATCGCCGCCGAGCCCTACGTATACACGGTGGAAGGCATGAAGCACCCTCAGTTCGTGCACAATGGCCACGTCGTAGAGATCAACGATCCACGTGTAGGTCCAATGAAAATTGTGGGCCTCCTGGCTGACCTGGTCGATACGCCCGGAGAGGTTGGTGGTCCGTCACCTGACCTTGGCCAGCACACCGAGGAAGTGTTGGGAAACCTGGCCGAGTTGGAGCCTGCCCCCGTAGCGAGCGCTAGCAACGGAGTTGGCAACGGTCATACGCCACCACATCCTCTGGATGGCATTACAATGCTCGACATATCAACGGTCATACAGGGTCCTTACGCCGCCGTGATGATCGCCGATTTAGGTGCTAGGGTCATCAAGATCGATGCCACCCCTGAGAGAGGTGGAGGTCGGCAACTGGGTGGCGGCGGCGCTTTGAACATCAATAATCTAAGAACCTATAGCGGAAAAGAGTGTATCCAGGTTGACCTGCAGACCAATGAGGGCAAGGAGCTTGTTCACAAGCTGATTGCCAAAGCAGATGTCCTGTTGCACAACTTCCGCCCTGGAGTGCCCGAGCGGTTGAGCGTCGATTACGAGACTTGCAAGCGTATCAATCCACGCCTAGTCCATGTGTATAGCGGGGCTTATGGTGCAACCGGCCCCCATAACCGGCGGCCGGGAGCCCATCCAGTTCCCGGGGCGCTCTTCGGTGGAGCGTTGCGACAGTCGGGCCAGGCCATGCCACCTCCAACCTACCAGCCTATGACCATGGACGAGATCAAGGAGACCTCTCGCCGAATGATGCGGGCCAACGAGGGCAATCCCGATCCCAACACATCCCAGGCTGTCGCCACGGCGATCATGCTTGGGTTGCTGGCTCGGGAGCGCACCGGCCAGGGCCAGGCTATACAGGATACCATGATGTGCGCCAACGCCTGGGCCAACCACAATGAAGCCTATGATTACGTCGGTCGCCCACCCTATGCTATCCCGGACGCGGAATGCTACGGCCTGCACGCCCTTTACCGATTGTATGAAGCCCAGGAGGGATGGGTATTCCTTGCTTGTCCGCTGGAGGAAGAGTGGGCGAGTTTCTGCAATACGGTGGGCCGCCCTGATCTGTTGGGAGATCCCCGTTTCGCGCCCGCGGCCCGCAAAGCCCACGACGAGGAGTTGATTGCGCAGTTGTCCGAACTCTTTGTCACCCGTCCAGCAACGGAGTGGGAGGAGTTACTCACGGCACAGGACGTTGCATGTGTTCGTGTGACGGACACGGATAATGAGGATTTCTTCCTTGATGACCCCCATTCACACGATAATGACCTTGTGGTAGAAACGGAGGATGAGAGCCCCAGGTATGGTAAGTACATCCGACCTGGAGGCATCGTGCATTTCTCAGAGATGCTGGGACGCTACAGAGTTGCCCCATACGCCGGCGAGCACACCCGTGCAGTTATGCAAGAGGTGGGCTATACTGACGAACAAGTCGACGAATACAAGGAACGCCGTATCGTCAACTGGGAGGAGGCAAATCCTTTATTCGCAACCTAGCACCTTGACCGAATATTGGTGAATTCCATAGGAAATGAATCTGCGTAAGGAGGTTCCGTTATGCCCAAGACCATCCCAGTACCTGATGAGGTAGACAAACCGTTCTGGGACGCCGTGAACGAGAAGCGGTTAGTGCTCCAGTATTGCACCAGTTGTGAAAAGCTGCAGTATCCAATCCGGCCCCAGTGCTGGCAATGTGGTTCCGGCGACCATCTGGACTGGCGCGAAGTAGAGGGAAAGGGTCACATTCTGGAGACCATGGTCATCCACGATACCCGTGTGGTGAGGCGCAAGGGTGATGTCCCCTTCAATGTGGCACTAGTATCGCTAGACGAGGATCCGGGCATCAACTTCTTGGCAAACCTGCCAGGCACACCGGCTCACGAGGCCCAGCACGGCGCTGCCGTTGAGGTTGTGTTCGAGGAACAAGCGCCAGGAAGATTCATTCACGACTGGCAGGTAGTAAGCTAGGCAAGTAGAATGTGATGCCCGAAGACCGGACGAAGGCCGTTAATTTTGAATAAGGGGTGAACTATGACTTCTCAAACCAGTTGGGAAAGACTTCAGGAAGGCATGGGGCTGTGGGAGCACA
>JASLXI010000007.1:0-6181 GCA_030740415.1 Dehalococcoidia bacterium | reverse complement strand
CGGGTATTCCCCAATAGATCGGCGCTGGGACGGCATGTCCATGGACAAGACTCTGGGCGCCTTTCAAATTATTGCAATTCAGAAGGCAATAGAAGACGCGGGGCTAAAGGCAGAGGACATAGACGGTTTCATGTGCAGCGAGGCCAAGGCCGGCGATACTTGGGCGCAAGCCGACCGTGGCACGCCCAGGCCCTTCTTCGATCCGCCGTATGACTCTGAGGATGGGCTTTCCCACACGTCCGCCGATTGGCTGGTTGCAGGGATGGAGCGAGAAGGCACTCCGCTGAAGAATCTCCAGTATATCGACCGTAATGACCTGGCAATCGGACAAGAAACGGGTAAGGCCGCTCAGGCTGTAGGTGACGGCATGGCAAAGGTCTTGCTGATGACCTACAACATGGGCAATGTACCAGGCCGATATCTTCTTGAAACAGGAGATTATTCTCAAGGGGGACGCAAGTGGTCCGCTCCCTGGGGCTGGATGACATCGGCGATGATGCAGCATGCGTTTGTCTTCTTGCAGTACTGCACCAAGTACGGCGGGAGCCACGATAACCTGGCCCCCTTCGTCCTCAACCAGCGTAGGAACGGCCTTATGACTCCGTGGGGATACTACGCACAGCACGAACAGTACCAGCTTACCTTGGAGGACTACTTGACCCAGCGGTATGTTGCTTGGCCCAACGGCCTGTTGGACTCAGACCGTCCAGTGAATCATGCCTTTGCGATGATCTATGCGACAGCCGATCGAGCCAAGGACATGAAGCAAAAACCCATCTACGTGTTAAGCCATGCCCAGGTGCGGGAGCCCAGCCGGAGCACCATGGCAACCCTGGAGGACCATGAGGCGTACACCGACAGCCTGGCCCGAAGGCTTTACGAGGGCGCGGGAGCGACCGCAGCAGACCTAGACGTGTTTAACCCCTACGACGGTTTTGCCACGTTCACCCAAAGCTATCTGGAGGGCTTCCAGTGGCACGGTGTGAAGAGAGGGGAGGCATTCGATTTCTATGCTGGAGATATCAGGGTTGAGGGGCCTCATCCCTTCAATTCCAGCGGCGGGAACCTGGGTAACGGGCGTACCCGCACGGCCATGTATACCGACAGCATAGAACAGCTTCGGGGGATTGCGGGCCCGCGGCAGATCAACCTCAAAGCTGAGACCGCTGCCATGGGACAGGTCACGCCCGGGGGAAATGGCCATATCTTCATGAGTGTGAACCCAAGCATATAGTACGCCTGGCAGAGCAAGGCGGTGCTCAACCACGACTGCACAACGCTTCCCATAAATGGGATGTGATGACACTATTACGGGAAGCGCATGCCAAAGGAGGACGGCAACTTGGACTCGCATAGACCGACCAGTTCCGATGTAGACGGCGCTGGGGAATCGGCAGACCAGGACTTGAAACGGGTAATCAGCTTCGATATAGACGGTACTCTAGTAACAGGACACGGCCCGGGTCCTATCACCCTAGAGATGGTGAAGCAGGCCCAGGAATGGGGATATGTCATAGGCAGTTGCTCAGACCGTCCAATTGGGGACCAGAAGAATATGTGGGAAAAGGCTGGAATAGTCGTCGCGTTTACAGTCCTTAAACACATGCTGGAGGACGTTAAATCCAAATTCGACGCCGATGTGTACTACCATATTGGCGATACCGAGCTGGACAAGCACTACGCTGAGCTTTCAGGCTTCAAATTCCTTCAAGTGCAGGACATGCAGCCGGAACCGTGGATGGTGGCCCCTGATGGCGAAGTCCACTGGGGACCGGAAGGGAGAATGGCGGTGGACCCGAATAATCTCCCACATCAGCCCACTCGATACGACACCCAGGACTGGAGCGGCGAACACGTATGATGATGAGGGACTCCACTACGTGAGAAAGCTTATAAGCTTCGACATAGACAACGTCCTAGAAATTGCCCTGGAACCAGGCCCTATTACCCTCGATATGGTGAGAAGGGCGCAGGAGATGGGATATATCATAGGCAGTTGCTCAGACATACCTGTTCCTCAGCAACGTGCCATGTGGGAGAAACACGGCATAAATGTCGATTTTGCAGTCCTCAAGCACTACTTGGGAGAGTTACGGTCTCAATTCGAAGCAGACGAGTACTATCTCGTCAGCCCCAGAGATACCGGCGATTACTCCTTCCAATCGGGCTTCGTATTCCTACAAGCGGATACAACAACCAACGAGCCGTGGATGTTAAACTGCGACGATGAGCCCTCGTCTTAGCACGGCTTACCCATAGACTTCACGACAAACTGGGATTTAGCCCAATCGCGGGGCGCGGAGACAGTCGCTAGGAGGGAAATGATGACGCAAGTACTTGAGGACATCGTTGTGTTGGACTTTTCTTCAGGCCGGGCTGGCTCTATTGCCACCATGATCCTATCTGACTTTGGAGCAGAGGTCATCAAGATAGAGCCGCCGGAGGGAGACCCGTACAGGGCTTTTCCCCAGGCCCTGCTCTGGAACCGGGGAAAGAAGAGCGTAACTCTGGACCTGAAGACTGCGGAAGGCAGGGAGAGCGTCCAGCGACTGATGATGCACGCCGACGTAGTCGTGGAGTCCTTCCGGCCCGGTGAGGCAGATACTCTGGGGATTGGGTACGAAGAAGTCAGCGCCCAGAGGCCTGACTTAATCTATTGCTCCATCACCGGCTTCGGTCCCAAAGGGCCCTACGCTCAGTACAAGCCCTACGATGGGATAGTCGCAGCCAAGGTTGGACGATTTTCAGTTTTCACTGGGCAGTCCAAGCGCCCTGGCCCCCACTATGCGGCAGTGGAGGTTTCCCACCACGGTACAGCCATGGCTGCTGTGCGGGGCATTCTGTCTGCCTTGATTGTGCGGGACAGAACAGGCCAAGGCCAAAGGGTGGAGACTAGCCTGATGCAGGGCATCAGCCCCTTCGATGTTAACAACTGGCTTGTCTGGCAGATGATGATTAAGTTTCCGGACAGGTTCCAAGATGACCCCCAGTCCGATCCTAACCGCCAGCCCGGAGTGGGCTATCAGCCCGTCCGAACCAAGGACGGCCAATGGATCCAGATGGCCAACATAATCGTTCGGCTCTTCCGTGAAGCAATAGAAGTCATGGGCTTGGGAGACGTTCTGAAGAACCCTCGGTTTGAGCGCGCCCCTACCCTCATGCCAGAGGAACGTGAAGAGTTGAGAGAGATGGTCCTGAAGAAGGCGCAGGAGAAAACCGCAGACGAGTGGATGGACATTTTCATCAATCAGACCTCGAATGTGGCCGCGGAGCAATTCCTGACTACCCAGGAGGGAATGGACCATTCACAGATATTACACAACCACCATGTGGTAGAGGTGGACGACCCCACAGTGGGGAAGATGCGTCAGGTGGGTGCCCTGGTGCGCCTGGGCGAGACCCCGGGCATCATAAAGAGGCCTGCCCCCACGCTCGGACAGCACAATGCAGAGGTACTACGTCTGCCTGAGGCAGCACCTGTCGGGGGCGGAACGGGACCAGCGGCAACAGCTTTACCCCCCAATCCTCTTACGGGGTTCACAGTCCTGGACCTCTCGACTGTTATCGCGGGACCCCTCTCCACATCTCTCAACTATGAGCTGGGGGCTAGGATAATACGCATAGAGACTCTGGAGGGAGACACTATGCGGCGTAACTTCGACGGCCTTGGCGCTAACCGCACTCAGGCAGGAGCAGAGAATATCTCCATCAACCTACAGACGCCCGAAGGGAAGGAGATATTTGACGGCCTGGCAGCCAAGGTCGACATTATTGTGCACAACATGCGTCCGGGAGCACCGGAGCGGCTTGGGATTGGATACGAGCAGGTTCGCAAAATCAATCCCGGCATTGTCTACGTCTACGCAGGCGGTTATGGCGATTCGGGGCCCCACTCCCACCGACCGGCAATGCACCCCATCGGAGGTGCAGTCCTAGGCGGAGTCCTCAACCAGCTCGGCAAAGGGGTAATGCCACCTCCCGAACAACCAATGACCATAGACGAAATCAAGGAGTTTGCACGCCGTTTGGGCCGCGCCAATGAGACTAATCCGGATCCTAACTCCTCCATGGTTATCTCCACTGGCGCCCTACTCGGCCTCTACGCCAGGGAGAGATTCGGCGTTTCCCAGTACGTCCTCTCCACCATGATCGGGGCTAACGCCTACGCAAACGTGGATGATTTCTTTTCTTACGAAGGAAAACCTGAGCGCCTGATCCCGGATAGTGATGGCCACGGCACTCATGCCCTCTACCGCCTCTACCAGGCCCGGAGGGGCTGGGTCTTCCTGGCCTGCCTCTTTAATGAGGAGTGGCGTGTATTCTGTGAGACAATCGGCAGGGATGACCTACTCAAGGATCCACGTTTCGAGAACGGGGCCGCTCGGTTGGAGAACGATGAAGCCCTTGTAGACGAGTTGGAGAAGGTTTTTCCAGCCCGAGACCCCGGGGAGTGGGAACAGATGTTGACCGCTGCCGATGTAGCCTGCGTGGAGGTCGAGGAAAGCGGCATGTTCAACTTTTACTCCCAGGACCCTCACGTTGCAGAAAATGGCTTCATCCAGCCGGCTGAGAGTCTCCGCATCGGTAGCTACTGGCGCTACGGCCCTGTCGTCAACCTATCTCGCACGCCAGCCCGGGTTGGTTCAGGCCCGTTACGGGGACAGCACACCCGCAGCATCCTTCAAGAGCTTGGCTATTCCGAGACGCAGATAGAGGAACTATACCAAAAGCAGGTGGTTGGTTCAGAGGAGCCAACTAAATGGGATGAGGAGGCTGGACACTAGACGTGAAAAGCGTCGGTGCATATATCTCCTCATCAATCTCAACTGTGGGATTACACCCTACGCTGAGTATTTGACAGTCGCTCACATACACTCCCACAACTGAGATGTTGCAGGGATTATGACCGTAGGGCGCTGCTGATTGATTACGACAAGGAGGTATGGCATTGCCAAAGCTTATTCCCGTACCAGACGAGTTGAGCAAGCCTTTCTGGGATGCCATCAACGAGAAGCGGCTGACGGTCCAGAAGTGTACTGACTGCAACACTTTGCAGTATCCGCCACGACCCGCCTGCGGAGATTGCGGCTCCGAGAACCTGGAATGGACGGAAACAAGTGGACGGGGCCAAATCTTGGCCAACATGGTAGTCGCGGACGGAAGGCTAGCCCAAACTAGGCCCGACCAGCCCTTCAACTTGGCGGTCGTAACCTTGGACGAGGAACCGCGCATCAATTTTTTCTCTAACCTCCCGGGGCTGCCGCCCTATCAGGTCCCAATAGGAGCAGCTGTTGAGGTGATATTTGAAGAGGTTGAACCAGGCCAGCTAATCCATGAGTGGCGCTTAGTGGAGGAGTAATTCCCGGTGGCGGGATGAGATCAACTCAAAAAGAGGTGACCTATGACCCAACAGAGTGTTGGAACTTCTGGGTGGCAAAGGAACAAGCCAGGATTGGGAGTATGGCCGCATCAAGGGAAAGTAGCAATTGTAGGTTGGGCACAGTCCCCTGTGGATCGACGATGGGACGGGGTCAATATGGACAAGACCCTGGGCGCCTATGCAATTCTCGCTATCCATCGGGCGCTGGAGGAAGCTGGAGTACGACCAGAAGAGGTTGACGGACTTCTGGCCTGCCCAGAAAACATGGCGGGCAATCCAGGCCCCGCAGGATCATGGGGGCCGCACCGGCCTTATTTTCCACCTCCATACGATTCCGAGGACGGTCTCACGGTTGTGAGCAACAATTGGCTGCTCGGACAAATGCCCGCACTTAGCAATATCAAATACGCCCCGAAGGACGTACCAGCCATAGGGGCGGGAATGGGCTTTGCCGCCCAAGCATGTGCAGACGGCATGTACCAGATAGGCGTATACGTCTACACGGCAAATAATCTGGAAGGTCGATATCGCCAGGGAGGAGCCTTTGACGATTCCCGGGTCAGTGGCAACCGTCAGTGGGCTCTCCCCTGGGGCGATTACCAGGGATTAATGACTTCAACGAATGTCCCCGTCCAACAGTATTGCGCCAGATACGGCACAACATGGGACGAAGTACTGGCACCATTCGTGCTCAATCAACACCGTAACGGGATGCTAAAGAATTCGTCGGACAACGAGGGTTGGAGCTACTATTACCAGAATGGCCCCTCTTCGATCACCCTAGAGGACTATGTTAACGCC
>JASLXI010000079.1 GCA_030740415.1 Dehalococcoidia bacterium | reverse complement strand
AAGGCTGATGGTCACCATCGCTCCCAGCGCGGTACTGGCATGGAACAGCGGGATGGCCCGGACGTTGGTTAGGTAGTTGACTTCGTGGATCACCACCGAGGTCATAGCTACGGCCCTGGCCGTGGTGCCAAGCACCAGCATCCAGAAGGCCAAGGATGCGAGAGCTTGTTTGATGCTGAAGTCTTGATCTGCCGACCAAGCCTTTATTGAGAACAGTTCACCATGCCTGTTTTCAGTTGAGGTGGTCGGGTTCTCTTCCGACGCGATAGGATCGCCTTCAGTGAGCGAGTCTCTTTCTCTCTCGGGTTCCTCGCCATCTGGGAGATAGCCGTACTGCTCCGGTTTATGCCTCAGCATCATCGAGAGTGGAATCACAATGGCGAAGATACCGACCCCGGCAAGAAAGGCCGCGGTCCGCCAGCCGTAGTCGTTCACTATCCACCCCAGGGCAAATACCGTCAGGCCGCTGCCGCCCGCTCCCAGGGAGAAGACGGCGAAGGCCCGGGACCTCTTCTTGATGAACCAGGCGTTGACCGCGGCCTGGCTAGCATGGCCAAAACCAGTGTTATACCCAATAGACATCCATCCCGCATAAAGGAGGACAAAGACGATGAACGCGCTGATGTGCACGGGCCCTATATCAAGGGAAGTGACCTGGCTCATAAACAAGAAGCCAGTGCCGGCGATCACTGCCCCGATAATTGCCATTTTGCGGGGCCCAAACTTGTCCACTGCCCAGCCTATGATCGGCCCTTCCAGACCGCCCTCCAGTCTGGATAGGGAGATGACGGCGGCGCCCGCCGCGGCGGTCCAGCCAAACTCGTCTAGCAAGACCTTGAAGAAGATGGGAAAACCGTAAAACCATACCCCAGCTCCATATACATTGATGGCGGCAGCGGCGGCTACCACATACCAGCCATAGAAAATTCCTGTCCTCTGCCTCGCCCCACTTAGAACGGCAACATCTGTTCTTGAGGTCTCGGCCATGCGTCAACTCCTCTCCCAACTCCAACCCCCACACTCAACATACCTATACATGCCACATCAGGAAGGGATTTGCAGCAGGTATTGGTAGCAAGAACTACTCGTATTCCTCCTCTTCACCATCGTCATCATCATCACTTTGATGTGAAGCCGCGCGTTGCGATACTCTGGGCAGCAACGCGTCGGCCTGGTCGCGCCTGGTCTTACGAGGAGGTAGCCCCTCAATTGCGTCTTCTATTTGAATGGCTTCCTTCACATTCATACTTCTCAGGTCCACAACCAACCCCTGAACCCCGACGTCCTGAAGCACTGCCAATTCATCTCGGTTCAACGAATGAGTGCGCAATAAAAGAAGAGGCTTGGAAATGAGATCCCTTACCGAACGTATTTGCATCAAGTTTCTAACGGACAATGGCGAAACTTCTTCCAGGCCGGCTAGGAGAACAGCATCCACGGGCATCTCCTCCAGGGCGTGTCCCAGCTCCTCCGGAAATTCCACGGGTATGGTTATCAACCGGCCTAGGTCATCGTTAGCCAGTACTTCTGCGGGAGCGTCGACGGTGGAGAAGATGAAGAAGTCTCCTCCTTCCCCCTTGAGGTCTTTTAGCGAGGGAGTCGTGAGGGTATCAGTCCATAGTCCCCACAGGGCGTCTCCTGCCGCGCCCTTGGCGGCCTTAAGCTCGGATATTGCTGCCTCTCCCGCGGCTATGATGTACGAGTCTACTTTGAGCTTCGAGTCTGGCGCCGCTGACTTCGTCCCGGATAGCGCTATCAGAAGCATGGATTTAGCCTTCTCGATGGCACGGTTGGCTCCGAAACCCATTGGAGTCGGTGCAACGGTACCTACCTTTTCCAGGCGCTCTATCAGCTTGCTCATACCTGTCTCCTAGCGGTGGTTGTGCCCCAGACAAATCACAGCCATCCCAAGGCAGCGCCCTGAAATGGCCGTCTAATTCTGCTGGGACGCAGCAGTTTCCTTCAGAATGTCCTTGCGGATTGTCTGTGTAGGCTAGTCGGAAGAGGGCAGTCTTCGTGCATCCTGCAAGGCCATTTCCTTCTCACAGCACGACACGGGTCCATCACCAGCCTTGGTGCACAACGCCACAGTGCCGCAGGTCTCACACTGGTACCTTTTGCCAAGCTCATTTGCCATTTTCTAACCTCCCGCCTTCTTTCCCCGGTTCATCCGGGAGTAGAGGGGACATCTCGGTATCTATTTCTGCTGTACAGGCTCGCCGTGGCACTGCATGGCTCCATCTCCAGCTGTAGTGACGATGAATTCAGAGCCGCAGGTTTTGCAAAAGTATCTCTTTCCAGACTCGTTTGCCAACTCTACCCCCCTGCTTGTAGCTTTTGGGTCATTATAGCTTTAGGGTCAGGCTCGGTCAACTATGCTATTAATGCCGACAATGAAGAGTTTTTATGCCTGTAATCGGAGCCGTAATCACTGTCAATGAAGACATTAGATTCCTGGTTTGATATCATGGTCTAGTATGACAGTTCCTGAAGAGACTAGAGAGAACCCAAAACGGCGCCTTCCCCCCTGGTTCAAGGTGCCCATGCCTGGCGGGGCCAATTACATCGACGTGCAGAACTTGCTGCAACAGAGCGAACTGCATACTGTTTGCGAAGAGGCCCACTGTCCCAACATCGGGGAGTGCTGGGACAACCGCAGCGCCGCGTTCATGGTCTTGGGGGACATCTGCACTCGTGCCTGTCGTTACTGTGCGGTGAGGACTGGCAGGCCCCTGGCTGTGGATCTGGAGGAGCCGCAGCGCTTGGCCCGTACAGTAGAGCGATTGCGCCTGCGATACTGTGTAGTAACCTCTGTGGATCGGGACGACCTGCCAGACGGCGGTGCCTTCATCTTTGCCCAGTGCGTCTACGAAATTCGTCAGAGGCTGCCAGAGTGCCAGATTGAGGTACTTATTCCCGACTTCCAGGGGTCCAGGCCCGCTCTGAACACGGTTATGCGGGCTGCCCCCGATCTCCTCAACCACAACATCGAGACTGTGGAGAGGGTCTTCCGCTCCGTCCGACCCAAGGGTGACTACCACCAGTCCCTGGAGCTGCTGGATAGGGCTAGGGAGACATCGCCCAATGCCGTAACCAAATCGGGGATGATGCTCGGCCTAGGTGAGGAGTGGAACGAGATAGTACAGACGATGAAGGACCTGCGCTCCGTTGACTGCGACCTCCTGACCATCGGCCAGTACCTGCGACCCTCGCCCAAGCACGTTTCTCTGGAGAAGTTCTATACACCACAGGAGTTTGATGAGTTGCGAAGGGAGGGGGAGCGTTTGGGCTTCCGCCACGTGGCCTCTGGCCCTCTGGTACGAAGCTCTTACCACGCCGAGGAGCAGTTCGTCACCGCCTGCCGTTCCTGACGTGTGGACTGCTGGCGACAACGATACTCTTATGTCCCTGTCAGCCCCAGATATGCTTCTCTACAACGCTACGGTTATTACATTGGACCCACGTATGCCCAGAGCCTCCTGGGTGGCGATAGGGCAGGGCAGGGTAATAGGCGTGGGTTCAGACGAACCTCCCTTTGCGAGCGATGGCTTTACAAGAAACATCGATTGCCAGGGCGGTACGTTGATACCCGGCTTCAACGACGCCCACTGTCATGTCCTTGCCACCGCAGCTTCTCTTCTGGCAGTGGACTGTACTCCGGCGTCCGTGTCCTCCATCGAAAACATTAAGGGGAAGTTGTGGGAGCGATCCACGCAGGCCTCCGGAGATACCTGGCTTCGAGGGATGGGGTACAACGAGTTTGATTTAAGGGAAAAACGCCATCCCAATCGGTGGGATCTGGATCAGGCCGTTCCAGACCACCCCGTAAAGTTGCTTCACAGGTCGGGGCATGCGATCGTACTCAACAGTCGTGCACTGGCCCTGGCCGGCATCCAAAAGGATACCCCAGACCCCATCGGAGGCGTCATAGAGCGTCAGGAAGGCACTGGAGAACCCACGGGCCTGCTCCTGGAGATGACCGATTACCTGGACGGGATAATACCGTCCCTGTCCCAGGATGAAATCGAGACGGGTGTCCGATTGTTCGATAAGCAGTGCCTTACCCTAGGCATCACCTCTCTTCAGGATGCCACCCCCGGGAACAACCTGGAGAGATGGGAGTTTTTCTTGAAGCTCAAGAATAGAGGCCTGCTTACTCCCGCGGTGACCTTCATGGCGGGAGCCAACCACCTATCCGAGTTCCTGGAAAATAGTTTCACTTTCGGCTACCAGTCGCACGGCCTACGCTTGGGGTCAGTCAAGATAATGGTTACCACGACCACGGGGTCACTTCAACCGTCTAGGGAGAATCTGCGTAAGATGGCGAAGGAAGCACATAATAGCGGCTTTCAGGTTGCTATACACGCTGTGGAGGCCCATGCAGTGGAGGAAGCCATTGATGCCATACATTTCATATCCGAAGGAAGTGTGCCTCGTGCGCTTCGGCATCGTATTGAGCACTGCTCCGAGTGCCTGCCTCATTTGATAGAGAAGCTGGCTCGTAGTGGTATAACGGTAGTTACCCAACCTGGTTTCCTCTATTGCAGCGGAGAGCGCTATCTGGCCGAAGTCCCTAACGACGTGCTACCCTGGCTGTACCCCGTCGGCTACATGAAGGCCGTGGGAATTTCCCTGGCTGCAGGCTCCGATGCTCCAGTCATTCCAATGAACCCTCTGTTGGGAATATACGCCGCGATGACCCGCAGGGCGGAATCGGGCGGTGCGGTGCTTCCCGGGGAGGCCATGAGCGTCGAGGATGCTCTGAGTATGTATACGCTTGGTAGTGCTTACGCGTCCTTTGAAGAGCACGTTTCTGGTTCCGTTGAGGAAGGCATGCGTGCAGACCTAGCGCTCTTGGATCAAAACCCCACGACCATTCACCCAGAGCAAATTAAGGACATCCGTGTCCTGATGACGGTGGCACAGGGTGAGGTGGTGTGGGAGGAGTGAGGTTAATAAGAATCAGTACTGCCGCTCCAAGACGTACGCCGCCAGGTCTGCCAGCGAGCGCTTGTATGAGGAGCCCGGCAGAGGCTCCAGGGCTTGGGTGGCTTTGTGGCAGAGGTCAGAGGCCACGGAGTAAGACTGGGGGATTATGTCTGAGTTCTGGATCATCTCAATGACCCGCTTCAGGTTGCGGTCGTTCTCCACGTTTTCGAAGAGCTTCTTGATGGGGTTGTCGTCGGGGTAGCGCTCCATTAGTAATATCGAAGGTAGAGTAATGGTTCCCTGGAGCAGATCGTTGCCCACCGGCTTGCCTATCTTTGCTTCGGTGCCCTGGAAATCCAGGATATCGTCGACAATCTGGAAGGCCATCCCCAGGTTGTAGCCGTAGGACTTGAGAGACTGGACTAGGCCCTCCGGTGCATCGCTGAGGACGGCCCCCGACTCGGCAGCGGTGGAGAAAAGGGAAGCGGTCTTATCGTAAATTCTCTGCCAGTAGGCTTCGCGAGAGATGTCCCACTTGTAGGCGCCAGATATCTCTGATAGCTCGCCGCTGGAGAGTTCCATGATGGTCTCGGAGA